>CAJBVC010000402.1 GCA_903958915.1 uncultured beta proteobacterium | reverse complement strand
GAGATTGCGCAGCATAGCCAAAGGACGATTACCCTGCAAGTGGGGAGGCGCACTGACTCTGATTAAAGTCAGGCGAGTACCCTGACGTCACCCGTGCTAAGCTGCCAGCTTTTGTTTTGAACCGCTCGTTAGAATTTCAAGGAGACCGCCATGCCCGGTTTAGTGCCCCACATTGATCCTGATGGATTGCTCGAGTTTTCAGTCGTCTATACCGACCGTGCGCTCAACCATATGTCGCAGCGCTTTCAGGGGGTAATGAAAGACATTTCCGCCATCCTCAAGGAGGTGTACCACGCCCAATCGGCCGTGCTGGTGCCTGGCAGCGGCACCTTTGGAATGGAGGCCGTAGCGCGCCAGTTTGCGCAGGACAAAAAGGTGCTGGTGATTCGCAATGGCTGGTTCAGCTACCGCTGGACGCAGATCTTTGACATGGGCTGCATTCCTTCCCAGTCCACCGTGTTGAAGGCGCGGCGTGTGAACGATAGCAAGCAGTCGCCCTGGATTCCCTGCCCGGTGGCCGAGGTGGTCGCGGCGATTGAGCGGGACAAGCCCGACGTGGTGTTCGCGCCGCATGTGGAAACGGCCTGCGGCATGCTGCTGCCCGATGACTACCTGAAGCGCGTGTCTGATGCCGTGCACGCGGTGGATGGTTTGATGGTGCTTGACTGCATCGCCTCGGGCGCCATGTGGGTTGACATGGAAGCTACTGGCATTGATGTGCTGGTCAGTGCTCCGCAAAAGGGCTGGAGCGGATCACCCTGCTGCGCCATGGTGATGCTCAGCGCACGTGCCCGCACCGCCATTGACGGTACCACCAGTTCCAGCTTTGCCTGTGATCTCAAGAAATGGTTGCAGATCATGGAAGCCTATGAGGGTGGCGGCCATGCCTACCACGCCACCATGCCGACCGATGCGCTGACCCGGTTGCGTGAAGTCATGCGGGAAACGCAGGCCTACGGCTTTGAGAAAGTGCGTGCCGAGCAGTTGGAGTTAGGCACTCGCGTGCGAGCGCTGTTTGAGAGCAAGGGCATTCACAGTGTTGCAGCCTCTGGCTTCCAGGCGCCCGGGGTAGTGGTCAGTTACACCGAAGACCCGGGCATTCAGAACAGCAAGAAGTTTCTGGCACTGGGTCTGCAAACCGCTGCGGGTGTGCCGCTGCAATGCGACGAACCCGCTGACTTTATGACCTTCCGCGTTGGCCTGTTCGGGCTGGAGAAGTTGCACAACGTCGATCGTACGGTTGAGCACTTGCGTGTGGCACTTGATTCTCTGAACTAACCATGCACAAACCAAGCTACGCATTTGCTCCCGGGGCATTGACACATGCCAGGCGTTCTGCCGAATGGGCTGGCCTGCGCTATTCCAGCGAAACCACCGCGTCGCGCTGTGTACGCAACGACATGCCGGAGAAGAACGAAACCGGGATCGACGCTGGCGCCATGTGCGAGGTGCTGGTGGACGGCCATTTCGGCTATGCGGCCACCGCTGACACCAGTGCCGAGGGCTTGCAACGCGCCTTTGACCGTGCCATTGCCACCACCAAAACGGCCAGTGCCTATAAGGCCCACCATTTCAACCCTGACCAACGACCCGCCGCTTTGGGTTCCTACCAGAGTCACCGTGCCAGGGCGCTGGACGCGACCACGCTTGCTGAAATCACGGACTGCCTGCGTGCAGCCAGTGCCGCGATGAAGGGCTCCGACCTGTTGGCCAACCGCAGTGCAACGGCCATGACGATCCAGACCGAACTCGGCTATTTCTCCAGTAGCGGTGCGGCCATCGAGCAGCGGTTTGATATGGTCAACGTGGAGTTGTCAGCGACTGCGGCCCAGGGTCTGGAGTCGCAGACGCGCAGCTGGTCGCACACGGGGCAGTTTGGCGGCGAGGCGTTTGATCGCGTGCAGTGGGAAAACGAGGCACGGCGGGTGGCGCAGGAGGCGCTGGAGTTGCTCGCCGCCGACAATTGCCCCACCGGCGAGATGGACCTGATCCTCATGCCCGACCAGATGATGCTGCAGATCCACGAATCGATCGGGCACCCGCTGGAGCTCGACCGCATTCTGGGCGATGAGCGCAACTACGCCGGCTGGAGTTTTGTAAAGGCGGCCGACTTCGGCACGTTGCGCTATGGCTCTGCGCTGATGAACGTGAGTTTCGATCCCACCGTGCAGCACGAATTTGCCAGCTACGCTTTTGACGATGGTGGCAACCCTGCAAAGCGCGAACTGTTGATCGAAGGCGGCATGTTGCGCCGCGGTCTGGGATCACTGGAGTCGCAGGTGCGCAGTGGTTTGCCGGGCGTGGCCAATTTCCGCTCGGCATCCTGGAACCGTGCGCCGATTGACCGCATGGCCAACCTGAATCTGGAGTCTGGCACGTCGACGCTGGACGAACTCATTGCCCAGGTGGAGAACGGCGTGTTGATGACCACCAACCGCTCCTGGTCGATTGATGACTACCGCAACAAGTTTCAGTTTGGCTGCGAACGCGGGCAACTCATTCGCAATGGCAAGCTCGGGCAAGTGGTGCGCAACCCGAACTACCGCGGCGTGACGGTGGACTTCTGGAATCGGCTGGCGGGTGTTGGCAAGGACCAGGTGGCGTACGGCACGCCCTACTGTGGCAAAGGCGAGCCCAGCCAGGTGATTCGGGTGGGCCATGCCTCCCCAGCGTGTCTGTTCAAGGGCGTGCAGGTCTTTGGGGGTGCAGCATGAGCACCTTCATGGGTACCGTACGCAACCATTTTGATGCTGTTGCCAACCATGTGCTGGGCCAGCTGGCCGAAGGTGAGGCCGCCACGCTCAACCTGAGTGCTGAAGATACCTTGTACGTGCGGTTCAACGCCAACCGGGTGCGCCAAAATACCGACGTACAGCAGATGGGTTTGTCGCTGCAGTTGCAGTCGCAGGGGCGCACCGTCGAGCAGTCCTGCACGCTCGGTGGCCTGCAGGAAGCTGATCAGGCGCTACTTACCGACGTGTTGAATGCCTGCCGCGCAGAGGTGCAGGTGCTGGATGTGGACCCCAACCAGGTGCCCATTGTTAATCACGGAAGCAGTTCCGAAGAGTTTCCGGGCGATTTGGTTGCGCCGCAGAACCTTGTTCCCGCGATTCTGGAAAGCGCAGCAGGCTGTGACCTGGCCGGTTTGTACGCGGGTGGGGTGGTTATCCGTGCCAACCGCAACTCGGCAGGGCAGAGCCACTGGTTTGCCACCGAGAGTTTCTTTCTGGACTACTCGCTGTACGACGGCCCTAAGGCCGCAAAAGGCAGCTACGCGGGCGCCCGCTGGGATGCGCAGCAGTGGGCCGCCAACATCGCGCGCACGCGCGACCTGCTGGGCAAACTCAAGCGCCCCACGGTCAATGTGCAGCCCGGGCAGTACCGCACCTACCTGGCGCCGCGCGCTTTCGCCGATGTACTGGGCATGATGGGCTGGAACGCGTTGTCCGCCGCTGCCTGGAAGCAAGGGCGCAGCCCATTCAAGAAGCTGGTGGAGCGCGAGGCAAAGTTCTCGCTCTTGCTGAGTTTTGGCGAGAACTTTGGTTTGGCCCTCACGCCCCGATTCAACAGCCTGGGCGAGGTGAGCGACAGCCAACTCCCGCTGATGGAGGCCGGTGAACTGCGTTCATTGCTGGTGAATTCGCGTACCGCCAAGGAATACGGCCTGACCGGCAACGCAGCAGGGGAGGGCGAAGCGCCGCGGTCGCTGGATGTGGCGTGTGGCACCCTGGCGGAAGCAGACATTCTCAAAGCGATCGGAACCGGGCTCTACCTGTCCAACGTGCACTATCTGAACTGGAGCGACCCGGTGTCGGCGCGCGTGACGGGCATGACACGCTATGCCTGCTTCTGGGTCGAGAACGGCGAAATCGTCGGTCCTATCAACGACCTGCGCTGGGATGAGAGCCTGTACGACGCACTGGGTACCAAGCTGCTGGCGCTCACCAACTGGGCCGACATAGATCCCGCTTGTGAGACGTACTACACGCGTGCCCTGGGTGGCTCGCGTGTACCCGGCGCATTGGTGGAAGGCTGGACTTTCACGCTGTGACACCGGGCCTTCCAGCGACACCATCCG
>CAJBVC010000401.1 GCA_903958915.1 uncultured beta proteobacterium | reverse complement strand
GTTTCGCCGGTTTGCACATTCCACTCCCAGGTGCCCACGCCAGTGCCCCAGACAATGTCCGCCAGGCGCTGGCGATCCGTGCTTTGCGCACGTTCAGCGGTCTGCATGCGCGCTACGCTGCGCAGCAGTAGCCACGCCAGCCACGACAGCAGCAGCGTGACGGTGGCTGCGGCCAGCAGGATTGCGCGCCGTTGGCCCCGAACCGGAGCCAGGAACTCATCAACATCCAGACCGATGCGCACGCTCAGGCCCCACTGCGGCAGGTGGTGGTAGCTAAAGAAGCGGTCAATCCCGTCGGTTTGCGAGGCCCGGCGGTAGCTCCCCTGTGGCCCTGCCCCGGCGTCGCCAACCGGTGACGTGTTGATGACGGTGCCAATGAACTTTTCATGCGCCAGGTTGCGCGCCATGATTTCGCCGGTGTCCCGCACGATCGAAGTCAGACCCTGTGTGCCCAGTGCGAACTTCTGGTGGTAGCGCACGAAGTAGCTGGGGTCCAGCGAGAGCACCAACACACCGGCAAAACGCCCATCGGCCAATAAAATGGGGCGCGTCAGCTGGATAGACCACTTGCCCGAGACCCGGCCCTTGACGGGCCTGCTGACAAACAGGCGGTCAGCCCGGCCACCCACCTGGTGTACCTTGAAGTGCTCGCGGTCACCCAGAAAAACCCGTTCGCTGGCAGCCCCCAGGTTGCTGTAAACCAGATAGCCATCGGCATCGATCACAGCAATCTGGATGCTGGTGTCGCCCAGCAGGGTTTGCTGCGCCACGATTGCGCTGCCAAATGCCTTTGGATTCTCCAGCCAGGTCCGGCGCAACTGCAGCACGATGTGGTCGCTACTGCGAAAAGTGGCGTCGGTGTGGTCTGCAAACGCCAATGCAAGTGCGCTGCTGCGCTGGCGCATTTCGTTGTAGGCGTGCTCTTCATCCTTGTGGTTCAACCAGGCGACCGATAGCCACAGGGCGGCGAGCACGCATGCCAGCAGCAAGGCAAACCGGCCGTGCAGAGTGAACGCCTGACCAAGGGCCGAGGGCGCGGTGGTGACGTTTACCTGGTTCATACGCGCTCTCGATTTGCTAGCAGATTACGCCGTAAAGACGGGGGCTGGCGGCACAAACAGCAGAAGATTCTCAAGTGCGGCCAGCGGCAGCGGGCGGCTGAAAAGATAGCCCTGATAGGCGTGACAACCCAGGTTCGCCAGCAAGTCAGCATGCGCCTGCAACTCCACCCCTTCGGCAATGACCGACAGCCCCAGGCTCTCGGCCAGCACGACCACCATCTTGGCAATGGCGGCGTCGTTGGAATCGGTAACGATGTTGCGCACAAAGCCCTGGTCGATCTTGAGCTGGTCCAGCGGCAGACGCTTGAGGTAGGACAAAGATGAATAGCCGGTGCCAAAGTCGTCGAGCGAGAAGCCCTCCCCATGGGCCTTAAGGGCGCCCATCTTGGCAATGATGGCTTCTACGTCATCCACCAGCATGCTCTCGGTCAGCTCCAGCTTGAGTCGCTTCGGGTTGGCGCGCGTGCGGGTCAGCGTGGCCAGCACGCTGTCGACAAAGTTGACCTGCTTGAACTGATGCGCACTCACGTTCACGGCCATGGTCAGTTGCTCCAGCACCGGGTCTGCTGCCCAGGCTGCCAATTGGGCACAAGCGGTGTCGAGCACCCATTGGCCAATGGGAAGAATCAGGCCACTCTCCTCGGCAAGCGGGATAAATTCGGCAGGCGACACCATGCCACGCTGCGGATGCTGCCAGCGCGCCAGGGCTTCCACCCCGGTGATGCGGCCCGCGCCCACCACCTGCGGCTGGTAGTGCAGCTCAAACTGCTGTTTTTGCACTGCCTTGCGCAAATCCGCCTCCAGCGCCGCGCGGGC
>CAJBVC010000400.1 GCA_903958915.1 uncultured beta proteobacterium | reverse complement strand
GCGGCGCGCAAGTTGGCAAGCTCCGGTTGTGCCTTCTTCATCAGATCCTGCGTGGCGGAGACGACGCCTTTCTCTTCTGCCGTCAGGCTGGTGGCGGCGTAGGCTTTCCATTGGCTGTCAATAGTGGTGGTGCCCTGGTCGTACTGCTTGAGGGCGGCCGCACTGTCGAGGTTGCCGACCGACATCTTGTTGGCACCATCCATGATATTGATGGTGTACATGTCACCGATCGCGCTGAGATACTGCAAAGGGATGACCCGGTCGTTGTAGATGGCATCGATGGACCGGTTGGTTTTGCTCACCTGCAACAGGCCGAAACCAGCCATCAATGCAATCAGCGCCAGCATCGCAGCGAAACCAATGCTCAACAAAAACGATATTTTCAAGCCTTTGGCGTTCATATGCAGTTCCTGATATCAACTCGTCCACGCACCCAAGTGTGCAGCGATGCGCCAATGTTTATGTCAAATGTTAGTCACCGCACGATCTTTGTACCACAAGTGGGTGTCAGCTCAAGCACAATTCCCCCATGAAAACCATTCGACTACGCGATGGGAAAGAACGCTCCTTGCTGCGCCGCCACCCCTGGATTTTTGAGTCTGCCATTGCCAAAGGCTCTGGTGATCTCGGCGAAACGGTGCGGGTGGAATCGGCCACTGGACAGTTTTTGGGCTGGGCGGCTTGTAGCCCCGCGTCAAAAATCCGCGCACGGGTCTGGAGTTTTGATGAGCAGCAGCGCATTGATGCTTCTTTTTTTATAGCTGCACTCGCACGCTCCATAAGCGCCAGAGCCCGATTTGACATACAGAGCGACAGCGTGCGCCTGGTGCATGGCGAGTCGGATGGGTTGCCCGGCCTGATCGTAGACCGGTATGGCGATACGCTGGTGGCGCAGTTCACTTGCGCCGGTGTCGAGCGCTGGAAGCAGACCATTGCCGACGCACTGCTCGCGGCAACGGGCCTGACCCGCCTGTACGAGCGCTCCGACACCAGCAGCCGCGCGTTGGAAGGACTGACCGAGGCGCGGGGCTGGCTGCGCGGGGACGGAGACACGGATCTGGTGCTGCAGGAACACGGCTGGAAGCTCGCGCTGAACATCGAAGAAGGCCACAAGACCGGCTTCTACCTGGACCAGCGTGACAGCCGCAAGAAGTTTGCCGACCATTGCCGACGCCTTGAACTAAGACAGGTGCTGAACTGCTATTGCTACACCGGAGGTTTCACGGTGGCTGCCCTGGCCGGTGGGGCAGAGCATGTCACTTCCATCGACTCGTCTGCCCCCGCGATCGAGAAGGCGGCGAGCAATGTGGCACTCAACGGGTTTGATACCAGCCGGGCGACCTTCATGGATGCCGATGTGAATGCATCGTTGCGCCAGTATCTGGACCAGGGGCGCAGCTTTGATGCCATCGTGCTCGATCCGCCCAAGTTTGCCCCCACGGTGACCCACGCGGAACGTGCCGCACGTGCCTACAAGGACATCAACCGCCTGGCGCTCAAGCTGCTGGCACCGGGCGGCGTTCTGTTCACCTATTCCTGCTCGGGCGGTATCAGTGCCGACCTGTTCCACAAAATTGTTGCTGGCGCTGCGGCGGACGCAGGGGTGGACGGCTACATTACGGAACGCTTGGGTGGTGCGCCG
>CAJBVC010000399.1 GCA_903958915.1 uncultured beta proteobacterium | reverse complement strand
GACGCAGGCCATGCACTGGATTGCACTGCAGCCCTCGCCTGAGGCGGTTGGCACGGGCGAGGCGCTGGTGGATGCCACCACTGCGCTGGCCTGGTGGGCGTTGCAGTTCAGCCCGTTGGTGGCTCGGGTAGATGCCGCGCTGGTGCTGGAGGTGTCTGGAAGCGAGCGGCTGTATGGCGGGCGTGCTGCTCTGGTGCGTCAGATCTTCAAGCAAAACAAGCCGGTAGCGCCCGTGGAATGTGCGCAAGGCGCTACATCTTTGGTAGCGTTGGGGCGTCTGTGGAGTGCTGCGCCTGATGCGCATCCTGATGCCTTGCCCTTGCAGGCCATGGCAGTTGCACGGGAGCATGTGCCTACGCTGCTGCGTCTGGGCTGCACCACCTGGGGCCAACTGCGGGCGCTGCCCCGTGGGGGCGTGGCGCGACGCTTCGGTGGGGCAATGGTCGATGCGTTGGACCGGGCCTATGGCAGTTCGCCCGAGGTCTATCCCTGGGTGCACCTGCCGGAAGTGTTTGACGCTGCGCTGGAGCTGTCCGCCAGTGTGGAGGATGCACCGGCCCTGCTGTTTGGCGCACGCCGGCTGCTGGCCCAGTTGCACGCCTGGCTGCAAGCGCGCCAGCATGGGGTGCTGGTGCTGGAACTGCTGTGGGAACTTGATGCCCGACGCTCCAACGCCCTGCATGTGGATGCCCACCACAGCGGCGGCTCCATCGGGCGGATGGTGGTGCGCACCTCCCAGCCGACCCAGGACATGCAGCACCTGCAACGCCTGCTATCCGAACAACTGGCACGGGTGACGCTGCCGGCGCCGGTACTGCACCTGCGCTTGCGCAGCCTGCAGACCCAGGCCCTCACGGGTGAGAGCCGCAGCCTCCTGCCCGATGACCTGCGACCTGGCGACAGCCTGCACCAGTTGCTCGAGCGCCTCAGTGCGCGGCTGGGTGCGCAGCAGGTGCAGCGTGTGGAACTGCAGGCCGACCATTGCCCCGAACGCGCGCAGCGCTGGCATGCGGCCACGGGAGACGTGCAATCACGGCCAGGTTTAAAAGCAAAGAATGCTACAAAATCAGGAGCTGTTCACGCAATCCCGGCGGGCGTAAAGCCCCTATTTGACACATCATTCCTGGCCCATGCCGATCTGTACCCGACCTGGCTTTTGAATACCCCGCAGCGGCTGCTGGTTCTGCAAGGGGTGCCACAGTACCAGGGTCGCCTGGACCTGTTGTCTGGACCGCAGCGGTTGGAGTCCGGTTGGCTGGAGGGGGAGGAAACTGCCGCCTTGCGCGACTACTTTGTGGCACGCAGCACGGCAGCGGGGCTGGTCTGGGTGTACCGGGAGCGGCTCAGCGGCAGGGGTGATGCGAGCAAATCACACTGGTATTTACACGGCCTCTTTGCCTGATTCCATTTCCAAATCATCCGTGTCGTTGTTGCTTCGCCTTGTCGTGCTAGGGCACTGCCTGCGGCTTCGCGCCTAGACACAAATTATTTGGAAGTGGAATAACTGCCCTCAGCGGGCGACAGGTTTCAAGCCGCGCCAGCCAAGTGGTGCACCTCGATGGTGGAGTGGACGATCTCCTCATGCTGCGCAAGTTGCGCGCGCACCTGTTCGGCGGTGAGTTGCGGGTCGCGCGTGACGACGGTCAGGGCGCAGGAATAGGTCTGCTTGCCCACGCGCCAGACATGCAGGTCGGTCAGGCAGGTGTCCAAGGGCAGGGCAGCGATCACTTCACGGATTTCTTCCACCACCGGGTGGTCCATCTCCCGATCCAGCAGCACCTTGCCGGTCTCCTGAATCAGGTTCTTCGCCCATACGGCCACCAGCACCGCACCCACCATGCCCATGACCGGGTCCAGCCACGACCAGCCATAGATCCAGCCACCGATCAGGGCCACGATGGCCAGCACCGAAGTGGCGGCGTCTGCAAGCACGTGCACGTAGGCGGACTTGAGATTGAGGTCGTGGTGGTGGTCGTGGCCGTGATCATGTTCATGGTGGCCGTCGTGCCCATGCCCGTGATCATGGGCTTTGCCAAGAATTAGGGCGCAGACCAGGTTCACGGCCAGCCCCAGCACCGCTACCACGATAGCCTCCTGGTAGTGGATGGTCTGGGGTGACAGCAAGCGCTCCAACGAGCCCACTACCATCAGGATGGCAACGCCCAGCAGAAAGATGGCGCTGGCAAAACCGGCCAGAATTTCGATCTTCCAGGTGCCAAAAGCAAAGCGCGGGTCGCGGGCATACGTCCTGGCAGCGGT
>CAJBVC010000398.1 GCA_903958915.1 uncultured beta proteobacterium | reverse complement strand
TTTATTAAGTTCATCGGTAGTTGTTCTTCCATTCACGCAGCGTGGCAAAAACGCCCTGGTTTGCCACGGATTGCGCATCGTGTGCCTGGGCCGAAGCAACAATCGTCGGCACATCGCTGCGCAAAAAAGGGTTAATGGCGCGCTCTTGCGCGATGGTGGACGGCAGTGTGGGCAGGCCCGCGGCACGCAGTTCACGGCACGCATCGGCGTATGCGAGCAGCGCGGCGTTGTCGGGTTCCACGTCTTGCGCGAACTTCAGATTGCCCAGAGTGTATTCATGGGTGCAGCATACCCGAGTAGAGCCCGGCAACGCCGCCAACAAACCCAGGGAATGCTGCAACTGGGCGGCAGTGCCTTCAAAGATGCGTCCGCAACCCGCGCTAAACAGGGTGTCGCCGCAAAACAGCAGCGGGCCGGGCTGCGCAGCAGCGCAATAGTAGGCGATATGTCCCCGGGTGTGGCCGGGCACATCAATCACATCAAAAGTCATTCCCAGCGCCTGCACCGTGGCACCGCCGTCCAGCGGCAGGAATGGTGGCGGAATGGATTCACGCGCTGGCCCATAGACGGGTGCTGCGGTGGCGTTTCGCAGCACATCAATACCCCCGGTGTGGTCGGGGTGGTGGTGCGTGACTAAAATGGCCTCCAGTTGCACGCCCTCACGTCGCAGGGCATCAAGAACCGGTTGTGCATCCCCCGGATCTATCGCCAAGGCCCGTTGCCCATCGTGCAACATCCAGATGTAGTTATCAGCAAAAGCGGGCAATGGTTGTAACGTCATGAGCGGTCAAATTATAGGTATGCCAATTGCGTGGAAAATGGGGCGCTGGGCGTTTCAGCAGGTCGTTCATTGACCTTTGCCTCTAAATCCAAAGGTCATGTACAAGTTCACCATTCGCTGTGCTTTGTGGTTCCTGTTCATTGTGGTTCAACCCGCAATGGCCCAGATAGGTGTCGATGATCTCGCTGTACACGAGGACTTCACCGGAACGCAAACCATTGAAACTGTTGCGTCGCTTCCCGAGTCCGAGTTTTCACCTCGTCCCAAAGGGTTCAGTGCGGGCCTCACCCGTTCGGTTCACTGGTTGCGTTTTACCGCACAGGCGCCCTCGGGGCAGTCTGGGGAGTGGTTGCTTGAAATGCATCCGTCCTACATTGACGACATTCGCCTTTTTGAGAGCGACCCGCGTGCAGGCAATGCATTTATCGAGCGGCACACTGGAGACCAGCTCCCCTTTGTCTCACGCGAGTTGCAGTACCGTGGCTTTGTGTTCCGGATGGCGTTGAAGGAAAACGAAAGGCGAACCTTTTACTTAAGACTGCAAACCACCAGTACGTCTATGGTGATGATGAAGTTGTGGCCGGCCAAGCTCTTCTACGCAGCACTTCCTGGCGAGTATGCCCTGCTAGGGGCTGTCATGGGGTTGCTGCTGATCATTCTGGTCATTAACCTGATTTATCAATGGCGGGAAAGCGAAGCCGTCAATTTGCCTTACACCGTTTATATCGCTGCGGTTTTGGTCAATTCACTTTTTGTACAGGGACTGGCTGCACAGTTTCTCCTGCCGATGCAACCGGCGATCGTTAACGACTTGCAAAACATCAGCAGCTTCTTGATGACCGCCGCTGCTGGCTGGCTTTATCAGAACGTCTTGTTGGTGCAGAGGCAGCAGAGATTCTTCTGGCTTGCGTATCGAACCTTGATGATCCTGCCCTTGATCCTGATTCCAGCCATACCGCTGGGCTACTTCACGGAAGCGCAGCGTGTCGTGTTGGCTTATGCCACTTTAATGGCACCGGTTGCACTCTGGCGCAGCGTACAGCTACTGCCTAACAAGCATGCGGGTGGAAAAATGCTGGTGGTGGCCACCATGATCAGCGTGACTGCTATTGGTGCTTCGATCCTTCATATCCAGGGCTTTTTCGCTGGCAACTTTGTCATTTTGCATGCATTCTTGATCGGCACGGTCAGCAACGTCATCGCGCTGCACCTGGTCATCGGCGCGCGCTCGCGTGCACAAAAGGCCGTCCATCAGCAGATGCTCATCGAGGCAAAGCAACTAACAACTAAGGTTGAGAGGGAAATGCAAGCTCGTAACGAGCAGGCGCACTTCATCTCCATGATCACCCACGAAATAAAAACACCTTTGGCCGGTGTTATTTCTGCGTCGGAGGCTCTGGAAATACTCAACAGCACAGCTTCGCCAGAGGTCATTTCGCGCATTGAGCGTATCCGGCGTAACGCACACCGCATTGATGGCATTTTTGGTCGCTATCTGCAAATTGACCAACTTGACCAGGCGCGCTTGCGTCCCCGTTTTTCAGAGCAGTCATTGCATAAAGTGGTTTCGATGTCTGTTCAACAATTTACCGGTGCGACGCACCGGCTGCGACTTCAACTTGGTGACGATGTGCTGTTGGTGTGCGACCCTGATCTGGTTGCCACAGCGATACTGAATTTGCTTGACAACGCAATGAAGTATTCGCCCACTGATGAGGAAGTAATCCTCACCACCCGCCTTGAAGGTGATCAGTGCATTATCGAGATCATTGATCGTGGGCCAGGTGTTTCGGCCGAGATGCGAGAAACAATTTTCGACCGATATGTGCGCGCACCTGAGCACGCCAACATTCCAGGCACCGGTGTGGGATTGAGCCTGGTTCGAAGCATCGCCACGACACACCAAGGGAGTATCGAAGTTCTGGACGACGAAAGTGGTGGCGCCAAGTTTCGCCTTGCGCTGCCCCTGCGCATGACCACCACAATGTCAGGAATTGACAGCTAGCGTACACATTTTCTTTCTAGAATTTGTTGACACCTGAATTGGGAATACAACAGTGATTCGCGTACATGTCATTGAGGACGACCCCGACCTGCTTGACGATGTGACCTTCGGCCTTCGCCACGAGGGTTTTGAGGTCTCGGGCGCGAGCGACGGCAGAGATCTGGCACAGCGCCTCGAGCGCCAGTCGGTAGACGTTCTTGTTCTTGATTTGACATTGCCTGGCGAGGACGGACTGCTCATCGCCAGTCGCCTGCGTAAGATGTATCCCAATGTAGGTGTAGTGATGTTGACAGGTCGCATCAGCGTGGCCGATCGCGTTATCGGACTTGAATCAGGCGGAGACATGTACCTGTGTAAGCCGGTGGAGCGGCGCGAACTGGTGGCTGCCATTCGTGCCGTGTCCCGCCGTGTGGTCATGCTTCCACCGAAGAAAGCTGCATGGGTTCTGGTGCGTGAGGGAATGAAGTTGTTAGGCCAAGAGGGCATCGAAGTGGCTCTGACGCGCCAGGAGTTCCAAATGCTGCATGTATTCTCCGTAGCCTACGGCGGAGAAGCATCGCGCAAAAAGCTGATCGAAGGATTGGAGAAAAATTACCTCGATTACGACGAGCGTCGACTTGAAACCCTGGTCAGTCGATTGCGTCGAAAAATATTCGCGATAACGGGCGCAAACAACCTGATCCGTCCCCTGCGAACGGAAGGGTATCTGTTCACCGAGCCACTACAAGAGCGCTGATTCGAAGACTCTCTTGTCCTTCATTTCCCCCGGTTTGGCAAACCACCTCACTGAAGGCAGTGTCAGCACCTGACTGACGCGCGTCTCTGTGTCTGTTGCAAAGACGTAGCAGATCAACTGTTGGTGATATTGCTTCTCCAATGTCAGCATTTGACAGCATAGAAGTCTCATTCTTTCCTAAAGTCCTAACCAGTTTTCGTGCATGAACAAGCAACTACTTGTTCAGTGCGAATGTGTTTTGTGTGAGGTTTGGCAAACACGCTGACCACACCCAGGGAATGACTTTAATCAGAGGAGCTCAGGATGACCACGACAGCAGCCATCACCACCTATATCCAGGACCTATACAAGAACGTGGCGCAGCGCACAGGCGACACTGCCGGCGTGGACTCTTGGGTCAAGCAAGCGCAGACGGGGATGTCAGTGGCACAACTTACCAAAGCGTTCATCCTCTCCCCGGAAGTGCAAGACACCACTGCCGTCTTGCGGTTGTATGACGTGTTCTTCAACCGGGCAGTCGACAGCAGCGGTTTGAGCTACTGGACAAACGCCCTGCGCAATGGCAGCACGTTGCGCGATGTGGCGCAGTCTCTCAGCGCATCGAGTGAGTTCCAGGCCAAATACGCCAGTGCCGACACCGCCTCATTCATAGATTCCATCTATAGCAATATTTTCGGACGCGTTAGTGACCAGTCCGGTAAAGCGTATTGGCTGAAACAAGTCGACAGTGGCGCCATGACCCGAGCTGATGTGGCGTTGATTTTCACGCTCTCGCCCGAAGCGCTTTTGAGCACCGGTGCCTCCACGCGCTTTGCCCAAAGCTACCTCACTTTGCGCGCCACTGGCGTGACTGAGCCAACCACGATCGCCGTCGAGTCGCTCGCCACTTCGGACCTGATCACGATGCTTACGAGCAGGATTACCGACTATGGGGTGCTTGCGGAAGATGCGATCGCCCCTATTTTGCTGTCAGCGGCCACCAACACTGTGGGTACCAAGATTGTTCTGACCTACAGTGAGCCACTGGCTGCAGCAACTGCTGCTGGCGGTGCGTTCAGCGTGTCAGCGGGTGGCGCGGCCAATGCGGTCACAGGCGTAACCGTCAGCGCAAGCACGATCGAACTCACCCTGTCGAACGCAGTGACCAAAGATCAGTCCATCACTCTGGGGTACACCGCACCAACGGCAGACAACACCAGCGCTGCCAACGCGGCTGTGCAGGACGCCGCTGGCAACGATGCAGTGAGTCTGGCAAAGGCCATCAGCGTTACCAACAACGCACCAGTTGCATTGGATACCACTGCTCCCGTTTTGCTGTCAGCGGCTACTAACCTTTTGGGAACCAAGATCGTCCTGACCTATAGTGAGCCATTGGCTGCCGCAACGGCTGCAACCTACGCATTCAACGTATCAGCCGGTGGAGCAGCAGACTTTGTTACCAACGTCGCTGTCAACGGCTCAATAGTTGAACTCACTCTCTCGAACGCCGTCACCAAAGACCAGTCCATCACCCTGGGCTATACGGCCCTTGCCGTTGACAACACCCGCGCCACCAACGCAGCAGTGCAGGACATTGTCGGCAACGATGCCGTGAGCTTGGCAAACTCCATCAATGTCCTCAATAACGCACCGGCTTGGATTGACACGACTGCCCCCACTCTGCTGTCAGCGACCTCCAACACAGCTGGCACCAAGATCATCCTGACCTACAGCGAACCACTTGCAGCGGCCACCGCCACTGCGGGCGCATTCAGTGTCTACGCGGGCGGCGCGGCCAACACCGTCACAGGCGTAGCCGTTAGCGGCAGCACGCTTGAGCTGACCCTCTCGAGTGCGTTGACCAAAGACCTGGCCGTCACGCTGGGGTACACCGCACCAACGGCGGACAACACCCATGCCACCAACGCTGCAGTGCAGGACGTTGTGGGCAACGATGCGCTGAGCCTGACTAAGGCCATCACCGTTACCAATAATGCACCTGTTGCGCTAGATACCACCGCCCCTGTGTTGCTGGCTGCGGCCACCAACACTGCAGGCACCAAGATCATCCTGACCTACAACGAGCCGCTGGCGGCAGTAACCGCTGCTGCGGGTGCGTTCAGCGTAGCAGCGGGTGGCGCGGCCAATGCGGTAACAGGCGTAGCCGTTAGCGGCAGCACGCTTGAGTTGACCCTCTCGAGTGCGCTGACCAAAGACCTGGCCGTTACCCTGGGCTATACGGCGCCGATCGCGGACCACACCAGCACCACCAACGCGGCGGTGCAGGATATTGCCGGCAACGATGCGTTGAGTCTGGCAAAGGTCGCCGTCGTGATCAACAACGTCACTACACTGAGTGGCAAGGTGGTTGACGGCTACGTGGCTGGTGCCACCGTCTTTGCCGACGCCAATGGCGACGGTGTCTGGAACGAGGGCGAGGCCCGCACCACCACCGACAGCAAGGGCAACTTCACGCTCACAGGAGCCAAGGGCGCGATCATCGGCAGCGGCGGCACCGATCTGTCCACCGGCAAGCCGTTCAAGGGCACGCTCAAGGCTCCTGAGGGCTCGGCCATGCTCAACCCGCTGACC
>CAJBVC010000397.1 GCA_903958915.1 uncultured beta proteobacterium | reverse complement strand
TAGCCGCGGTCAGCTACTCGATCAGGTCTGGGGCGACCATGTGTACATTGAGGAGCGTACGGTTGATGTGCATGTCAAGCGGCTGCGCGAGTCCATCGGCAGGGCAGGGGTGATGCTGGAGACGGTGCGGGGCGCGGGCTACCGTTTCACAGCGAATCCCCATGTGGCCGTTTCGCTGTCGGACTGAATGGCCATTTCAGTGAGCTGATGGCATGTTTTGGCGGCTCTTGACGTTTTTTGCGGGCCAGGCCGGTGGAGCTTCCTTAGGTTGGTGGTTGACGCTGGAGAGTGACGCAGCAGCAGGTGCCCTGCTGGGTGCTTTGCTGGTGGGGTATCTGTGGCTCATTCTCGATATGGCGCGGGGAGTGCGCATGCTGCGCTGGCTGCGTGCTGGCACTGAGCGTGAAGTGGTGCTAGGTAGTGGTCTGTGGGGCGAGGCCTCCGAACGAATACGACGCCTGGTAAGGGCGCGTGACAAGCTGGTGCATCAGAGCGAGGGCCGATTGCATGATTTTCTGGCTGCTTTGCAGGCATCGCCCAATGGCGTTGTATTGCTCAACGACAAGAGCCAGATCGAATGGCTGAATCGCACGGCGTGTGATCATTTCGGATTGGATGCGCGTCGTGACTTGATGCAACATCTGGGCAATTTGGTGCGCGATCCGGCGTTTGCTACCTATCTTGCCGCAAAGGACTTTCGAGAAGAAGTCACGATTCCCGGGCGCCAACGCGGGACTTCCAAACCCTTGAAGTTGTCGGTGCAATTGCACCCCTACGGTGAGGGTCGAAGCTTGCTGTTGTCACGCGACGTAACCGCGCTGGAGCAGGCCAACGCCATGCGGCGCGACTTTGTTGCCAACGTGTCGCATGAAATCCGCACGCCGCTGACCGTACTGGCCGGATTTGTCGAGACCATGCAGACTCTGAATCTGACAGAGGACGAGCGCAAACGTTACCTGGAGCTCATGGAGCAACAGGCACAGCGCATGCAAACACTGGTCAGTGATCTGCTGACCCTGTCGCGCCTTGAAGGCAGTCCACCGCCGCCTTCCAATGAATGGATCGATGTAGGTCCGCTTTTGCTGCAGTGTGAACAGGATGGACAGGCGCTCGCCAACTTGCTGTGGAACGAAGCACATCACTTGCACTTTGACATCGTTGGAGTCGCTGCGATTGCCGGCGCTGTCAATGAACTTTACAGCGCCTTGTTCAATCTCGTGAGCAACGCCATCCGCTATACACCGGTTCAGCAGCGTATTGATGTCGTGCTTCGCCTTCTGCCAGGCGGCGCAGCCGAATTTGCTGTGACGGACAGCGGGTCCGGCATCGCCCCGGAGCACCTGCCGCGTTTAACGGAGCGCTTCTACCGTGTCGACAGAAGCCGTTCGCGCGAGACCGGTGGCACGGGGCTTGGGCTTGCCATTGTCAAACATGTGGCGCAGCGCCACGGCGCAGAGTTGATCATCGAGAGCGTTCCTGGTAAGGGGTCGACCTTTCGCATTGTCTTTCCCGCGAACAGGGTGCAGCCGATCCTTCAACAACCTGTGTAGCCAAGAACTAAGGGTGCCGGTTCAATTCCTGGCTGCACGCGGGACATCGATTCTCTTGGCGAGCCTCTTCAGGGGACGATTTTCAAAGTATCGCAGCGCAGC
>CAJBVC010000396.1 GCA_903958915.1 uncultured beta proteobacterium | reverse complement strand
GCGCAACTTGAACCACGCCAGCAATACGGCTGGCCCGGAGATCAGCAGCATCAACCCGCCAACGGCGAGGGGAAACTGCCACCAAGCCAGTGAGAACAGCCCAGCGACCAGCGAAGCCAGCACGGTTCCCAATGCTCCCACTGCCAAGCCGATGGCAGCGAATATTCCCGCAAATTTCGCCACGTCAAAGGGCGCAACTGGCACTGGTGCGACCGGTTTTCCGGCAGCCGGGGCCACCACTTTCTGCGTGCCCGTGGTTGCGACGGCAGCAAGCTTGCCATCGGCCTCGGCGCTCTTGCTGGCGGCCATTTTTTGCATGGCGTTGCCAACCATACGCGCCACCGCCTTGTAGGGTGACCAGAAGGCCTGCCGCAGGCTGATGGGGTGGTCCACAATTTTGGTGATGGTGGCATCCCAGTCGCGCCCCTGACGGTCGTAAAACACCCCATTGCGGCCCACCATCAACTGGTCGGAATCCCCTGCGGTGAATGCCGCCGCCACAGTCGTCTTCTCGCCACCACGCACGCATTCCACATACACGAGACAAATACGCGCAAGAGCGGCAAGCGCCGCGTGTTTCGCGGCATCATTGACCGCCACACAAAGGTCACAGGATCGGCCATCCAGGTACAAGGTGCCTACCTGGAACGTCGCAGGACCCTTGCGGGTATAAAAATCCCGAAACGCGACAAAATTGTTGGCCAGGCTCTGCAAGTCACGTACATAACGGGCCAGTTGCTCGAGGTCGCGGACTCCCTCGCCTTGGGCTGCCGGGTCAGGCTTGCTGGCCTGCCAGGCAGCAAATGGGGCGAATTGTTGCTGAAGTGCACGCCATTCACTCTCCACCAGCGACTCCTTGTTGCCCAGCAATGGGGTCACCACCTGTGCTTGGAGTGCCTCTACGCGCGCAGCCCATGCCGGGTTCAACCCTTCGCGCAGCGGCAACGCCGCACCCGCCTGCACCTGTGCCAAGGGCAAGGCAGCCAACCCCTGGGCATCCGTCGACAGGGTGGTGGCACCCAACGCAACCAACGCATCGGTACCGGCGTTCATGGCGTCCGCTGCCCGGGCGTCGAAGGCCGCCAGTTTGCAACGGACAAACCAGTCGTCGATCTTTTCTGTCACCGCCCCCAGAGCCGCATGGGCATCGGCGGTGCTCTCACCCACCACGTTGACCGCGGTGCCATCAGCTTCCCATGCGGCCAGGGCCTGCTCTGCAAAGAGCGCTTGCGCAGCGGTGGCGGCGTCAACCGACACCAGGCCATCTGGCCCCCCCTGGGATGCCAGCAGTTCTTTGGCGGCCGCGACGATGCGCTGACCCGCTTCGTCATCAGCACGAATGGCCGCCAGCGGAACCCCCGGCAGCTTGCGGACCAGGACATCCCGATCGACCAGGCGTTCACCCGCCCACTGGACCGCTGCGATCAACTCCGGTGCGCGCACATGTCCATCGCCATCGCTGTCGACCAACGCCAGCGTGCGCACATCAAACTCGATGCCCTTGACCGGGCAGGACAGAGCCACCCACAGCTTCTGGTCCAGTTTGCCGATGGACAGCAACTCCGCGGCACTGTCTATTTGCACCTGGTCGAAACCACCCGCGCGGAAAAAGCGCCAATTTTGAAGTTCTTGGTTCACGATGAAGTTGCCCGTTGTCGAAGAGGCCAAATCTTACTGGCAAACAAGCAAGGCAAGTCCGTGCTTGCGCCGGTAGCGGTCGATGCTGGCTACACTCGAGCCCCAAACAGGAAATTCGAATGCACTCTGAAAGCTATATCCCTGGCAAAGATGCCCCCCTTGAGGCCACCATCGCGAAATTGCAGGGCCAACTCGACACACTTGGTTTTCACGTCGAGCCGCAGTCGTGGCTCAACCCGGTGGAGGGGGTCTGGTCGGTGCATGTGCGCGACCGCGATTGCCCGCTGATGTTCACCAACGGCAAGGGTGGCTCGCGGCTTGCCGCGCTGGCCAGCGCGCTGGGTGAATTTTTCGAGCGCCTGGCAACCAACTACTTCTGGAACCATTACTACCTTGGATACCCCGTCGCAGAGGGCCGTAAACGCGCCTTTGTGCACCATCCTCAAGAAAAATGGTTTGCACTCGACGACGAGGAATCCTGGCCTGAAGACCTGCTCACGCCCGATTTGCAGGCCTTGTACAACCCGCGCAACGGAATTACACCGGAGGCGCTGGTGGACTTCAACTCCGGCAATGCAGAGCGCGGCATCTGTGCATTGCCCTACGTCCGACAGCGTGATGGCGCCACCGTCTACTTCCCGGTCAACATCATCGGCAACCTGTATGTGAGCAACGGCATGTCGGCCGGCAATACCGCGGCCGAGGCGCGCACGCAGGCACTGTCTGAAATCTTTGAGCGCCACATCAAGTTTCGCATCATCAGCGAAGGGCTGTGCCTGCCGGATGTGCCCGATGCCGTGATCAACCGATACCCCCAAATTGCTGCCGGTATTGCGGGTTTGCGCGATGCCGGCTTTGGCATCCTGGTGAAAGACGCCTCGCTGGGCGGCAATTTCCCGGTCATGAACGTCACCTTGCTCAACCCGCACGACCAGGGTTGCTTCTCCAGTTTTGGTGCCCATCCGCGCTTCGAGATTGCGCTGGAGCGGGCGCTCACCGAGCTATTGCAAGGCCGCGCACTGGACGCCCTGGGAGGCTTCCCAGCACCCGGGTTTGATATGGAAGAAATCGCCAGCTCTCCCAATATCGAGATCCACTTTGTCGACTCGAGCGGCATCATTGGCTGGAACTTTTTGGGCAATGCACCCGACTTTGACTTCTTCGACTGGAATTTCAGCACCACGACCCAGGAAGACTATGCCTGGTTGGTGCAGGCAGTGCACGCCATGGGTAAGGACATCTACATCGCTGACTTCACCCATCTGGGTGTTTATGCCTGCCGCATTCTCGTTCCCGGCATGTCGGAAATTTACCCCATCGACGAACTCGAGTTCGAGAACAACAGCGTTGCGAACTCCTTGCGGGAACCGATTTGCCACCTGCCGGATCTGGACGAACAAGAGCGCTGCGACCTGCTGGACGCCCTCAATGACAGTGGC
Source organism: uncultured beta proteobacterium (assembly GCA_903958915.1). Lineage (GTDB taxonomy): Bacteria > Pseudomonadota > Gammaproteobacteria > Burkholderiales > Burkholderiaceae_C > Allorhodoferax. The sequence continues at coordinate 989 of CAJBVC010000396.1, read as the reverse complement.
ATTGCCGATGATCGTCTGGTTGCACCACTTATCGGCTTGGCCCCGGGCGATGATCCATTCTGGAAAGACCTGCGCACAGGCGAACTCAAGACCTTGCTGGCTCTGGCGGTCAGCGACGATGCAGCGATTGGCGAAGGCTGTCAATGGATCCGCCAGTTTGCCCAGATCAACCCACAGCGCCTGCGCGTTTACGCCTGCATTGACGACCTGCATGGCATGGAAGACCCCGCAGCATTCGAACACGCCCTGCACATGCTGTACGGTAGCGCTACTGTCAGTCAGGCTCAGGCCATGCTGAGGGGGGAGCAATGCTTCTTCGACCAGCCAGCGCTGGGGCTGGACCTGGGAAACTGCGCCATGCACCAGCAGCTCATTGCGGCTTACGCCAAGCTGTATCCTGAAAAACACTGAGCACGCATTCTGTTCCCTAGTCGACTGGCATCACTGACCTGCGTACCCCGCCTCGCGCTGGTGCCGCACTGCCAGCACTAATACGCGGCTGCGTTGCGCAAAGAAATGGTAGAGCGCCAGGTAGCCCGTGGCGCCGCGTGAGATCACCAGTTCACGGTTGCCACCACGCACCTTGCGCCCAATTTCAGGGCTGTGGTTCAGGATATCCAGCGCGCTGAGAATGATGCCGACGGTTGCCTGGGCCGCATGGGGGTCTTTTTCCACCAAGAAGTCTGTCAACCGCTCCAGATCCAGCAAAGCGCGCTCGCTGAAATCGAGCCGAATCACTTGCGCACCCGGGCGGGTGCAAACGCTATAGGCAGGGGTCGCTTGGGCGTTTGCCCCTGCACGCGTTGCATCAGGTAAGCCTTGACATCCTCCGCGGCATACACCTGGTTGGACCGCAACGTATCCGCCAACGCCTGTTCGCCGTCCAGATAGAACGCTTGCCGAGCCAGCGCGTCATCCATTGCGGTTTGCAAGGTTTCCACCATGAGCGCATGCGCGGTCTTGCCCGTCTGCGCCGCGATGAGGGCGAT
>CAJBVC010000395.1 GCA_903958915.1 uncultured beta proteobacterium | reverse complement strand
TTGAGAGAAAAGCCATGGAGAAACGCAGCACTGAATTCGAGCAGCCTGGTGGACGTGAAGGCGCAGATCCCTCCGGGTATGTCTGCGTATAGTGTCACACAAGTGCGCTTGGCCCCCGTGGGATCTGCGTAAACAGCTACTGAATGTATAGCAATTGAGCCACCAGCCGGTGTTGCTCGGCTTTGCGCTCAGACAGCTGTGGTTGTTTGTTTCATGGCTTTGCGGGAAAGCTTTCGCCATTGACGGTCAACCCGCCGGCGGACAGTTTGGCCAAGCCGGCCTCCTTGAAGCCTTTTACACGCGCGCTCAGATCTGCCCAGTTCTTGAAGCTGCCTTTTTCGCGCTCTTTGAGGATGCGCGCCGTGCTGCTGGGGCCAAGCCCTTTGACACTGTCGAGCTCGGCTTCAGTGGCCGTATTCACCTCCACAGCGGCCCACAGCGAGCCGCTCAACACCAGCAGGAATACGATGAACAAACGCTTCATCGGGATAGCCATTGCACGTATTTGGCAACGCCGGTTTGCACATCGACAAACGCATGGTCGCAACCGGTGGCACGCAATGCCGTGAGATCGGCCTGGGTGAAACACTGGTACTTGCCCCGCAGTGCATCCGGGAACGGGATGTACTCCACCAGAGCCTGCTGAGCGATGTCCGGCAGTGCCAACGCAGGTTGTCCCTGCAAGGAACGCATGGCGTTGACTACCGATGAAGCTACATCGTTGAAGGGCTGGGCGCGGCCAGTGCCGAGGTTGAAAATACCGGTCTCAGTTGGGTGGTCAAAAAACCAGAGGTTCACCGCCACCACATCGTCGATGTAGACGAAGTCGCGGGTTTGGCCGCCAGGGGGGTAACCACCGTATTCGCCAAACAGTTTGACTTTACCTTCCGCCTTGAACTGGTTGAACTGGTGAAATGCGACGCTGGCCATGCGGCCCTTGTGCTGTTCGCGCGGTCCATAGACGTTGAAGTAACGAAAGCCCACCACCTGCATGGTCTTGCCCGCCTTGGTGCGATGAAAACCGTCGCCACACTCACGCCGCATGCGCTGGTCAAACAAAAGCTTGGAGTAGCCATAGACGTTGAGCGGCAACTCGAACGCCGGCTCTTCCCGGAAGGTGTTTGCCCCGCCATAGGTGGCCGCCGAAGACGCATACAGGAGCCGGGCGCCGCGCTTCTGGCAGGCCTGGTAGAGGTGCCACGACACGCCATAATTGTTGGCCATCATGTACTTGCCGTTCTGTTCCATCGTGTCGCTGCACGCACCCTCGTGGAACACCGCCTCGATCTGGCCATACTGACCCGCGGCGAATGCATCGTAGAACACATCGGCGTCGATGTAGTCGGAAATCTTCAGGTCTGCCAGGTTGCGAAACTTGTCGCCCTGCGTCATGTCATCGACGGCAATGATGTCGTCAATGCCCCGGGCATTGAGCCCCGCGATGATATTGCTGCCAATAAAGCCGGCGGCGCCGGTCACCACAATGCGTGTCATGCAAATAGCTCCTCATACGAAACGGTAGCCGTTCCAAACTTGCCCACCACGATGCCGCCCGCCCGGTTGGCCAGCGGCATGGCGTCGCGCAAACTTAAGCCCGCTCCCACCAGGGCCGCCATCGTCGCAATCACTGTGTCCCCAGCGCCGGTCACATCAAAAACTTCACGGGCATGGGCGCTGACGTGCTGCTCCCCTTCGGCATCAAAAAGCGTCATGCCTTCTTCACTACGTGTCAGTAGCACGGCCTCCAGATGCAACTGTTCGCGCAGGTTGCGCACCTTGTTGCGCAAGTCCGACTCACTGCTCCACGAACCTACAACCTGCTGTAGTTCGGCGCGGTTGGGGGTAATCACGGTGGCGTACTGGTAGCGCGAGTAGTCGCTGCCCTTGGGGTCAATCAGGGTGGGTTTGCCCAGCGCACGCGCACGCGCAATCATGTCGCTCACGTGGGCCAGGCCCCCCTTGCCGTAGTCGGAGAACAGCACTGCGCCGTGGTGGGGCAGAAGTTCTTCAAAGGTGGCGGTCTGTGAGGCCAGCAGTTCGTTCTTGGGCGTGTTCTCGAAGTCCAGCCGTATCAGTTGCTGCTGGCGTCCGATCACGCGCAACTTGACGGTGGTCTTAAGGTCTGCATCGCGGCCAAAATAGGTGCGAATGCCGGTCTGTGCGACCAGCGCTTCGAGCTTGTGGCTGGCCTCGTCATCACCCACCACCGTGAGCAGGGATGACTGCGCACCCAGCGTGACCACGTTGTACGCCACATTGGCAGCGCCACCATTGCGCTCCTCCTCCCGCGTGATGCGCACCACCGGCACCGGCGCCTCCGGACTGATCCGATCCACCGCACCATACCAGTACCGGTCAAGCATCACGTCACCCACCACCAGTACGCTGGCAGCAGCCATTTTTTCTTTCGAAACATCAATCATCGTATTCATTTCAGCAGCACCGCGTAAAGTGCCTCTTCCAGAAATGCCGTGGAACCGGCTTAGCCGGGCCACTGGCGTTGCCCCCTGCAAGGGGGAAAGCGAAGCGACACGAAGTGCGCGAAGCCGGGGGGTGAGTCATAGCTCTTCTATTCTGCGTGCGGGATAACTGTCCCAGGCCTGGCAGCCAGGACAGTGCCAGAAATGCTGCTTGGCTTCGAAGCCACAGGCAGCACAGCGGTAACGGGTGAGTGGCTTCACCGCGTGGTCCAAGGCGCGCTGCACGTGGGGGTGAAACTGTTCATGCTCGAGTTTTTCACCAGCGATCCAGTTGGCGGCGGCTACCAGCGATGGCTCACGTTCCAGATGGTGTGCATACCACTGCCGTGCGCTGGCACTGGGCACGGCGCTGGCAGCTTCCAAAGCGACGATGGCATCCAGCACATCCAGCAGCGGTGTCTGCTCGTAAATTTGCTTGAGCTTTTGCAATGCAGCAGCGCCCTGGCCGGCGGCCAAGGCGTTTGTGGCGAGTAACGGTGCCATCAGTGCAATGGCCTGAGGTGCGTTGGTGATGCCCTCCATCAGCGTCGTGTAGGCCTGTTGTACCTGACCTTGGTGCTGCTGGAGTTGGGCCAGTTCCATGCGCGGGCGCGGCGCATCGGGCGCAATGTGCACGGCCTGCCGCAAATGGGACTCAGCCGCCGTGATGTCGTTGGCGGCCCTGAGCGTGGCGGCCTGCTCACACAGGTAGTGGGCGAGACGTCCCTTGAAGCTGCCCTGTCCCGCGGCCTCGAGTTTCTGCGCCACCACTGCAGCATGTTCCCAGTCCCTTGAACGCTCGTAGTTGGCCAGCAGCGCCAGCCGCGCCTGTGCTTCAAAGCGTGTGCCTTCCAGTTTGACCAGTGCTTCCTCGGCGCGGTCGAGCAGCCCGGCCTTCAGGTAGTCCAGTGCGAGCGCGTGCTGGGCGCGGTGTCGGTCATCCTGGCTCAGGTCGCCGCGCGACAACAGGTGCTGGTGGACCCGCACCGCACGTTCGTACTCGGCGCGTCGTCGAAACAGATTGCCCAAGGCGAAGTGAAGTTCCGAGGTGTCGGGGTCACTCTGCACCGCTTCAATAAAAGCGTCGATGGCCTGGTCCTGCTGTTCGTTGAGCAAGAAGTTCAGGCCCTTGAAGTAGGCTTTCGGTGCTTGCCGGTTCTCCATGCGCAACTGGCGCATGTCAAAGCGCGAGGCAATCCAGCCCAATACAAAGGCCACTGGCAATCCCAACAGGATCAGGGTCAGCTCAAGTTCCATGGAGCGGCAAAGCAGGGGTCGGTTCGGCCTTGGCCAGTGCGGCGGCTGCGCGCTGCGCGCGGGCTGCGGCACGCCGATGCGTCCACCAGCGCGGCACCATGCCCAGCACTCCAATGACCAGGCCACAGGCGAATGCGCTCAGCACCACCAGCACCAGGGGCGCTGTCCATTGCTGGCCAAAGAAGAACCGGACCGTGGCATCGTGCTGGTTGTTCAGCGCGAATGCAAACAGGGTAAAAAAAATGGCCGCCTTAAGTAACCACTTAAAGAGCCATGCAATGTGTTTCATCAATCTCCTCGGTGTCGAGGGATTCTAATGGAGCGGGTCAGCGTTTTGCGTTGGCTTCCATGGCCGCAGTACGTTCATCGACGGCTTCACGCAAGGCCTTGCCCGGTTTGAAGTGGGGCACACGCTTTTCGGGAATGGCAACGCTCTCACCACTGCGTGGGTTGCGGCCAATGCGAGGCGGTCGCCGGTTGATCGAGAAACTGCCAAAACCACGAATTTCGATGCGATGGCCACGGACCAATGCATCGTTCATGGCGTCCAGAATGGCTTTCACAGCGAACTCGGCATCACGGCGCGTCAACTGGGCGAACCGGCTAGCGAGTTCTTCAACGAGGTCGGAACGCGTCATGTAATCGCACCAAAACTGCTCTAACCGTAGCGAAAAGCCCTAGGCTTAGGCGCACCACAGCGAGTCACCGCAATGGACTTCCTGTCCATGAGGATGACGAGCGCGGAGCAACGACAGCATAGGGCTTTGCAGTAGGTTAATTGTTGTTGTCGAGCTTGGCGCGCAGCAATGCGCCTAAGCTGGTGGTGCCTGCGTTTTCACGCGCCGACTGCTGGCTCAAAGTCGCCATGGCTTCAGACTGGTCAGCCGCATCCTTGGCCTTGATGGACAACTGGATGTTGCGGGTCTTGCGATCCACATTCACCACCACAGCGGTCACTTCGTCGCCTTCTTTCAGCACATTGCGTGCGTCTTCGACGCGGTCGCGGCTGATTTCGGAGGCACGCAGGTAGCCGATGATGTCGTCACCCAGGTCAATTTCAGCGCCCTTGGGGTCAACCGTCTTGACCTTGCCAGTCACAACCTGACCCTTGTCGTTGATCGACACAAACGTGGTGAACGGGTCGGAATCGAGCTGCTTGATACCCAGGGAGATGCGCTCGCGGTCCACATCCACGGCCAGGACCAATGCCTCGACTTCCTGGCCCTTCTTGTACTCGCGCACGGCGGTTTCGCCGGCTTCGTTCCAGGACAGGTCAGACAGGTGCACCAGACCGTCGATGCCAGCGGCCAGACCGACGAACACGCCGAAGTCGGTGATGGATTTGATCGGGCCCTTGACGCGGTCGCCACGCTTGGTGTTCTGTGCAAACTCTTGCCATGGGTTGGCCTTGCACTGCTTCATGCCCAGAGAGATGCGGCGCTTGTCTTCGTCGATTTCCAGAACCATGACTTCGACTTCATCACCCAGAGCAACGATCTTGCTGGGCGCAACGTTCTTGTTGGTCCAGTCCATTTCGGACACGTGGACCAGACCTTCGATGCCGGGTTCGAGTTCCACAAATGCGCCGTAATCGGCGATGTTGGTGATCTTGCCGAACATGCGCGTACCTTGGGGGTAACGGCGGTTCACGCCCATCCAGGGGTCATCACCCATTTGCTTGAGACCCAGGGACACGCGGTTTTTCTCGGTGTCAAACTTGAGGATCTTGGCGGTGATTTCCTGACCGGCTTGCACCACTTCAGAAGGGTGACGGACACGGCGCCATGCCATGTCGGTGATGTGCAGCAGGCCGTCGATACCGCCCAGGTCCACGAACGCACCGTATTCGGTGATGTTCTTGACCACGCCCTG
>CAJBVC010000394.1 GCA_903958915.1 uncultured beta proteobacterium | reverse complement strand
TACGGCGCGATGAAGAGCGTGCCAGCGAGGAGCGGTTCAACCGCCTGATCGAAGAAGGCATGGAGTCACCCCTGCTTCCCGCCGAATTTGACATCGGTGAACACCTTGCCTCCCGATCCAAGCAACGCCACGCCCAACACCCCTGATGCTGCCCGTAAGACTGCGTGAGCGGGCGCTGGACGACTTGGACGCAGCGGCGGCCTACTACGACGAGCATGCCGCTCACATGACGCCGCCATTTATCGATGCCTTTTTGACTGCAAAAACACACATCGCGCATCATCCGAGAACGGGTTCCAAGAAGTACGCCAACAATCCCCGCTTAAAAGGTTTGCGATTCTGGCTACTCACCGATTTTCCGTATGCGGTGTTTTACGTCGAGCGCGCGTCCCACATCGAAATTGTCCGCGTACTGCACCAGTCGTCCGACATCCCGCAACACCTGCAACATTGAACCCGGAACCTCATCGTGTCTTTTGCCAACGAAACCCGCCGCCGCCGCACCTTTGCCATCATTTCCCACCCGGACGCCGGTAAAACTACGCTGACTGAAAAGCTGTTGCTGTTCTCGGGCGCGATCCAGATCGCAGGGTCAGTGAAGGCCCGCAAGGCCACACGCCACGCCACGTCCGACTGGATGGAGATTGAGAAGCAGCGCGGCATCTCGGTCGCCTCCAGCGTGATGCAGATGGTCTACCGCGACCATGTCATCAACCTGCTCGACACACCCGGCCACAAAGACTTCAGCGAGGACACCTACCGCGTGCTGACCGCCGTCGACTCGGCCCTGATGGTGATCGACGCCGCCAACGGCGTGGAAGCGCAGACCCGCCGCCTGATTGAGGTCTGCCGACAGCGCGACACACCCATCATCACCTTCGTCAACAAGATGGACCGCGAAGTGCGCGAACCGCTGGACATCTTGGACGAGATCGAACGCGAACTGGGCATGCCTTGTGTGCCCATGACCTGGCCCGTGGGCCAGGGTAAATCGTTCGGCGGCATCGTCAATTTGCGCACGCAGATGATGACCGTGTTTGACGGTGGCAAAGACCGCCGCCCGCAAGACTTTGACTCCATGCCCGTGAGTGATCCGGCCGCCTTGTTGGCCCGCTTTGGTCACGAGTGGACCAGCGCCATGGACAGCATGGAGCTGGCCACCGGGGCATCCCCCGCCTGGGACCATGCCGCCTTTCTGGCCGGCAAGCAAACCCCGGTGTTCTTCGGCTCTGGCGTCAACAACTTTGGTGTGATGGAAGTGCTGGACGCACTCGTCGATCTGGCGCCATCGCCAGGCAAACGAACCAGTTCGTTTGTCGTCAACAAGCAGCCGGTGGTCAAGGAAGTGCATCCCGACGACGACGCTTTCAGCGGCGTGGTGTTCAAGGTGCAAGCCAATATGGATGCCAACCACCGCGACCGCATCGCGTTCGTGCGCGTGGCCTCGGGCAAATACACTCCGGGCATGAAGCTCAAAGTCATGCGCACCAGCAAGGAATTGCGCCCCACGTCGGTGGTGACCTTCATGAGCCAGCGC
>CAJBVC010000393.1 GCA_903958915.1 uncultured beta proteobacterium | reverse complement strand
GCCTCCATGCCCCGGTTGCGGCTGATCGTGGTCGACGAGGAGCACGACCCCAGCTACAAGAGCAGCGAGGGGTCGCGCTACTCGGCGCGCGACCTGGCGGTCTACCGCGGCCGGCTCGACGGGGCCAAAGTGCTGCTAGGTTCGGCCACACCCTCGCTGGAGAGCTGGCACCACAGCCGCCCCGCCACCGAAGGTGGGCGCTACCTGCGCCTGCACATGCCCAGTCGCATCGGCACGCCAACACCCGCAAGCGCGGTTGCCGATAAGCAACCCCACACACCTGCGCAGGCCATGCGTGCCACCGCCGGCACGCCCGAGGGTCTGCCGCTGGTGCGCAGGGTGGACATGAACCACCAGCCCCGCAACGCAGTGTTTTCCGTTCCGTTGCTCGAAGCTATCAAGGAACGCATTTCGCGCGGCGAGCAGAGCATGGTGTTTCTCAACCGACGCGGCTACGCGCCAGTGTTGCACTGCGCGGATTGCGGTTGGAAAAGCGAATGCCCACACTGCAGTGCATTTCGGGTATTCCACAAAATCGACCGCACACTGCGCTGCCATCACTGCGGCTTTACCGAGCGCGTGCCCCGCGCCTGCCCAACCTGCGGCAACCCCGACATTGCGCCGCTGGGCCGCGGTACCGAGCGGCTGGAAGAACACCTGGCCGAACTGCTGGCCGACGTGCGCCGCCCCGACACCGTCAGCGCCGATTTTCCGGAAGGCGAGCCGGTGCGCGTGGCCCGCATCGACGCCGATACCACACGCCTAAAGGGCGAACTGCAAAGCCAGTTGGCCGCCGTGCACGCGGGCGATGTGGACGTACTGGTGGGCACCCAAATGATTGCCAAGGGCCACGACTTTCGCCGCATCTCCTTGGTGGCCGCGGTAAACCCGGATGGGGCCCTGTTTTCAAGCGACTTCCGGGCGCCGGAGCGCCTGTTCAGTCTGCTAATGCAGGCGGCGGGCCGCGCCGGCCGTGATGCTAGCCTGGGCGCGCGCAGCGAAGTATGGATACAAACTTTTCAGCCCACCCACTCGCTATATGCGGCGCTCAAGCGCCATGACTACCCGACGTTTGCCACCGCCCAGTTAAAAGAGCGCGAACAGGCCGGTCTACCACCATTCACCGCCCAGGCTTTGGTACGCGCCGAAGCCCGCACGCAAGACGTAGCGCAAGGCTTTCTGAACGCCGCCAGCGCCACTGCACAAGCCGACATGGCGCAGTGGGACGGCTGGGCGGCTGTGTTATCCAAAATCACCCTGTACCCGGCCGTGCCCATGAGCATTCAGCGGGTGGCCAATATCGAGCGTGCGCAAATGCTGGTGGAAAGCCCGTCGCGCACGGCACTGCAACAGTTCCTGGGCGGCTGGCAGTCAGTTCTGCACGCCACCCGGCAACAGCCGGAGGGTAAAGGGCTGATCCGCTGGGCGATCGATGTGGATCCGTTGGCAATATAGTTCCGGACACTCTCTATCGGGTGATCAGTACCACGGCCCCCGAGAAAGTAAAGAACGCCGCAGCGGTCGACACCAGAATGATGCGTGCAATGCGTCCATTGTCGGCCCCAAAACGCTCGGCCAGCAACGACACGTTGCTGGCGCTCGGCAATGCGGCCAGCAACACCAGTACGGTCAGCGCGAACCGGTCCAGTGGCACGCCGATGTGAATCGCGCTGGCACCCACCAGCAACACCAGCACCGGGTGCAAAAACAGCTTGATGGCGGCAACCGGCACCACTTCAAGCCAATGCACCGGGTGC
>CAJBVC010000392.1 GCA_903958915.1 uncultured beta proteobacterium | reverse complement strand
GGGTTGGGGGTTTGGTGGCAGCGCAATGAGGCCGCAATTGAGCGTCGCATGAACGCTTTTGTACCCCAAGGATTGCGGCAACCCCGCTAGCTACGACTCCGTATCGAGCAAGGACGCCGCAAAATTGTTGATGGCTTCGACTTCGGGCGGCAGCTTGGTGTAGCGCATGCCTTCGCGCAGCAACAGGCTGCGCAGGCCATGGTCGATGGTGCGGGCTTGGTCTTCATCCTGAAAGCGGCCGGTACGGATATAGCGCTTTTCGCCACGCTCTACCAGGATGTTGACGTTGTTGTGCTGCTGGTACCACTCCAGAATCTGTGCGCGCGTTTTGGCGATGTCGCAGATGTTGTCCTCGTAGTGCTCGTTGTAGTACAGCACCTGAGGCAGCGAGCATTCGGTGATTAAAAACTGCACCTGACCATCCAGCAGGTTGATCATTTCATACTGGCGCTGCGCGATGAAATACTGGTTCTTGAGGACTTCGAAGTTTTGTTGCCAGACCAGCGACTTGGCGTAGTCTGGAATGACCTCTACCGTCTTGTGATGCAGATTGAGGTAGAGCACGATGGCCGACGAATAGAGCGACTTGTCGCTGCCTGGGCCGCCGATGATGTTGATCACCTTGGTCGGGTATAGCCGCATCTTGGTCTCAGGCATGTGATTGGCAACAGAGGTGTAGCGAATGGTCATGGTCTTTTCAGTTGGCACCGGATGGCTTGTATCGTAGTGTGCACCATCGGCTTTCGCAAGAGGACTTGCCCGCGCTCAGTGGCCTACATGGCTTTGAAGAGATGGGCATACAGGCGGCTGACGGGGAGTTTCTCGGCGCGTGAGCGCAGGGTCAGGTGCGTCTTGCCCGACTCTTCGCGCAGCACCTGGGCGATCTCGGTCGCCTGCACCAGGGTACCGCGGTGCACTTGCCAGAAGACCTGTGGGTCCAGCCGTGGCAGCAGGTCTTTCAGGGGGGTGCGGATCAGGTATTCGCGCTGTGCGGTCAGCACGCGCACATACTTGTCTGCCGCCTCGAAATAGACCACGTCCTGCACCGGGACCAGATGGATTGCGCTGCCTACCGATGCCTGCAGCACCTTGAGGGGCTCTGCGCCGCCCTGAGCCTGCACGCCATCGGGACGAGCGCCTGACAACAGGCCCCGAAGCTGGTCCAGTGTTGCTTCATAATCCATAGCGCCTTGCGCTTGCTGCATAAGCCTTTCCCGCAGTATTGCCACGGTTTTCTGCACCCGTGCTGCCTGCACCGGCTTGAGCAGGTAATCCACCGCCTGGGCCTCAAATGCCTGCACCGCATACTGGTCGTAGGCCGTGACGAACACCAGGGACGGAAATGGGCAAGCCTGTGGCCCGTCCGTCGGCCAGCGCTCGGCCAATTCGGAGGCGGCCTCCAGGCCGCTCATGCCAGGCATGCGGATGTCGAAGAACAGCACGTCGGGCTGCAGCGCCAAGGCTTCGCGCACGGCCGAAGCGCCGTCGCCCACGGTGGCTACGACGCGCAGCGCCGGCCAGGCCGCCTGCAACTCGCTGGCCAGGGCGTGCGCCAGCAAAGGCTCATCTTCGGCAATCAGGGCGGTGGGCGTGTGGGGTTTCATTTCTTGAAAGGAAAAGTGACTGTAACGCACGTACCACCTGCGTGGCCAGCTACCAAATTGATAGTGCCGGTAGTGCCGTACACGGTGGACAGCCGCTCACGCACCTGGCTCAAACCAAACCCCTGGGCGGCGGCTATATTCGTCGAAGTGTCCAAACCCAGGCCGGTGTCAATCACTTCCAGGCACAAATTGTCACCCTCCCTGCGGGCGCTGACGGTCACGCTGCCACCTTCCACTTTGGGCTCCAGACCATGCTGGATGCTGTTTTCGACCAGCGGCTGCAGCAGCAAGGGCGGCACTTCCTGGGTTGCCAACTCCGGTGGCAGACTGAGGTTGAACTGCAGTCGTGCGCCCATGCGCACCGCCATCAGCTCCAGGTAGTCCTGCAACCGGTCGAACTCCTGGCGCAAGGTGTGCTTGTGGGCGCGCGACGCGCTGAGTGTCGCGCGCAGGTAGGCAATCAGATGGTCCAGCATGGTTTGGGCACGCACCGGGTCCAGGCTGATCAAGATCCGAAGATTGGCCAGGGTGTTAAACAACATGTGCGGCTCCAGCTGGGTTTCCAGCAGCTTGAGACGCGACTCGGCCGCCTGGCGCAGCGCCACTTCGGCGCGCTGTTTCTCGGCGGCCAGTTGGCGACGGCTGAGGAAAAAATAGGTCATCAACGCACCAGCTGCCATGCTCATGGTCAACAGCCCCAGAAAGCGCTGCGGCTGCGCTAGCAATGCGCCAAAACTGTCGATTTGCAGCACCGCGTCGGCTGCCACTGTGCCCAGCAGGTATCCCACAACCACTCCCACGGGCACAATCACAACTAGCCGACGCCATTGGCGGTCCCAGTCGGTGATCAGCCAGTGTTGTGCTGTCTCGATCAGAACCCAGATGGACAAGCCGATGCACTGCGAGAACACCATGTTGATCCACAGATACCGGACATCCATGGCCGACAGCGTCAGAGCAATGAAGGTATTCAGACCGACAGAAATCAGCGCGTGCTTTAGCAGGGTGGGGATGGTGGTGCTGCGCATCGTGATGCTTTCTTGTCAGGGGGGTAGTATGCCAAGCGCGCGGAAGCCTTCAAAACGCCCAGCTGGCCAGGACATAGGCCTGTCGCTGGACCGGCAGTTGCGTCAGGACCGCATCGTCCGGCCCGGAGTTAATGCGCACGCCACCCTGTACCTGCATACGGTCGCCCTTCCACTGCAAAGAAGCAGTCAGCATCAAGCCGGCGTCGGTCGGGTGGTAGAGCAGGTCGATGGCGGGCTGCCAGGCGTCGATGTCCCAGCTGATGCGGGTGTACACGTTGCTGCGATGCAG
>CAJBVC010000391.1 GCA_903958915.1 uncultured beta proteobacterium | reverse complement strand
GTGCAATTGATGCAGGCCGACCTGTTTCCGCCCGGGCGGGCGGCGCTCATTGTGTGCAACCCACCCTGGTTGCCGGCACGCCCAAGTTCGCCGATTGAGCGCGCCGTGTACGACGAAGGCAGCGCCATGCTGCTGGGCTTTTTGAATGGATTGGCTGCACACCTGGAGCCGGGCGGGGAGGGCTGGTTGATTCTCTCGGACCTGGCCGAGCACCTGGGTCTGCGTACCCGGGCCTTTCTGCTCTCTGCGATCGATGCCGCCGGTCTGCGTGTTGTCGGGCGTCTGGACACGGTGCCAGTCCACGACAAATCCCGCGATGCGACGGACCCGTTGCATGCGGCGCGCTGCCGCGAAATCACCTCGCTGTGGCGCTTGAGGCCCGAGCCAGTTTCAGAACAGCTCGCCGTTGCGTAGTTCAGAATTGATAGCGCCTTGCGCACTATCGGCGGGCGCTGCAGCCGGATTGGCTTGTGCATCCCGGGTCTCGTCTGCCTTCAAAAGCGCACCCACGCGCACGCCAAGCAGGCGCAGCCGCTTTGCAAGCGGCGCACGTTTAAGGCACATGCCTGCAGCATGGCGAATGTCCTTGGCATCGTCGGTGTAGTGGTCCTGAGTCAGGTCGCGCGTGACCGCCTGAAAGTCCTGGTACTTGATCTTGATGCCAATCGTCTTGCCCACATAACCCTTGCGCTGAAGGTCCGACGCTACCTGCTCGCACAGCGTGGTGAAGATGGCGCCCAACTCCGCCTTGTCGCGCACCGCGTGCAGGTCGCGCTCGAATGATGTCTCGCGGCTGATCGATACCGGCTCGCTTTCCAGCACCAGCGGTCGGTCGTCCCGGCCATGGGCAGAGTCATGCATCCAGGCGCCGGTGCGCTGGCCGAAGTGGTCGATCAGCCACTGCAGGTCCTTCTCTGCCAATTGGCCGATGGTGTGAATACCGAGGCTTTGCAGTTTGGCGTCCGCCTTGGGGCCGATGCCATTGATCTTGCGGCATGCCAGTGGCCAGATTTTCTCGGTCAGTTCGTCCTCCATCACGATGGAGATGCCTTTGGGTTTGTTGAACTCGCTGGCCATTTTGGCCAGCAGTTTGTTGGGTGCCACGCCCACCGAGCAGGTCAGGCCGGTGGCGTCAAAGATGCTTTTCTGGATGAGGCGCGCCAGTACCCGCCCGCCTTCGCGCTGGCCGCCCGGCACGTCGGTGAAATCGATGTAGACCTCGTCGATGCCGCGGTCTTCCATGACCGGTGCGATCTCGGTGATGATGGTCTTGAACTGGCGCGAGTACTTGCGGTACTCATCGAAGTCCACCGGCAGCAGAATCGCCTGCGGGCACAGCTTGGCGGCCTTCATCAGCCCGATGGCCGAACCGACCCCAAACTGGCGCGCTGCATAAGTGGCGGTGGTGGCCACGCCGCGCCCGGTGTAGTGTGCCAGTTTGGCAAAGGCGTCGATGGGAATGCGGCGCAGCGCTTCGCGTTGTGCGGCGGCGTCCCACTCCTTGTCGGGCTCATCGGCCAGGGTTTGCTGGCGCACGTGTTCCAGCGCTTGTGTGATGTTGGCCCGCCCGCCACCAATGACCACTGGCAAGCCCTTGAGTTGGGGGTAGCGCAGCAACTCGACGGACGCGTAAAACGCGTCCATGTCGAGGTGGGCAATGCGCCGATTCGAACCAAGCATGGCTTGAGCATAGCAAGACTCTCAGGGCTGCCAGCGTCACTACACAGGATGCCGACCTTCATCGCAGTGCTACGCCAGGAAATCCATCTGCAATACGGCAAATTTGATAAGTCCAGGTCGTGCTATGTGTCCCTTGGGCTTGATCTGGCACCCGACACGGTGTGGTGTACGGCTGCTACCAAGTTCATAGCGGTTTGCGCAAGTTGCGTGCGCTCTGGAGGGCGACTTCATTTGCAGTGTCAACTGCCGGGCAGGGCAACAGAAGACTCTGTGCGAAGTAGTACCGGTGTTTTGGCCACGCCCAACGTGTGGAGTTTGCTAACATGCAGGCGTTTTCGCCGTCCATGGAGCCCTTCGATGCAAACTGCTGAACTTGTCAATCTGCCTCTGGCCGAGCGGCTGCAAGCGATGGAGGCATTGTGGGAGTCGCTATGCCGGGATGCCTCTGTGCTTGATGCTGTACCAGAATGGCACGAAGAGGTGTTGCAGAAACGAAACGCAGCAGTTGTTTCAGGTATCGACGCGGTGACTCCTTGGGAAGAAGCGAAGACTCGAATTAGCAGCGCGGCGCGACAGTGGGCAAGCACACGCAGATGAAAGTCGCGCTGAGTGCAAGTGCTGAAACTGACTTGCTCGAAGGATTCGCGTTTTACGAACTGCAGCAAGAAAACCTGGGTTGGTATTTTCTCGACAGTCTGTATGCTGACATTGATGCACTCGGGCTTTACGGCGGTATTCATCCAAAGTTCTTGAACTCACTGCATAGGACTATGGCTAAACGGTTTCCGTTTACGATTTATTACCGGGTGGATGATGAGGTGGTCACAGTCATAGCGGTGTTGGATAGCCGTCAAGATCCCAGGCGCATTCGGGCAAAGTTGTCGGGTTTTCGCGCATAGTCACCGGTCACCTGGTTTTGGCCCGGTTCGCGAAATGTTGGCCCTCCCGCCTACGTGACGAACGTCAGGAATTGCGCGCCCACGCACTGCCGAGATTGCAGCACCGTATTCTTGACAAGCAGCCGACTATTCTTCGTCGGGATCAACTGTCTTGTGCGCTGCCATCAGCTTGGCCTGCAGCTGTGCGGGCACTGGCGCGTAGTGCGAAAACTCAATGCTGTAGGAGCCCTGTCCTGCGGTCAGTGACTTCAGACGCCCCTGGTAATCGTCGAGCTCGGCCAGCGGAATTTGTCCGGCTATACCGACGGTGCCGGCGGGGC
>CAJBVC010000390.1 GCA_903958915.1 uncultured beta proteobacterium | reverse complement strand
GTCGGTGGGCGCGACCGCGTTGAGCGCACACACTGTGCGTGGAGTTGCAGAAACGCCGGTTATTCTGAAGTTTCACACCTTCATGGCACCCATGTCCCACGTCTGGCAGACGATGCACAAGCCATGGATGGAAAAGGTTGAGCGTGAGTCTGGCGGACGCATCAAGTTTGAAGCCTACCCTGCCATGCAACTCGGTGGCACTGCGGCGCAGTTGTACGACCAGGCGCGTGATGGCGTGGCCGATATCGTCTGGACATTGCCGGGCTATACCGCAGGACGATTTCCCCGATCGGAGGTTTTTGAACTGCCGTTCGTGATGAATAATGCCGAGTCGACTTCCAAAGCGTATTGGGATTACCTTCAATCTGTGGGTGCCAATGACTTCAAAGACACCAAGGTCCTTGCCGTCAATGTGCACGGTGCCGGTGTGTTTCACTCCAGAAGTCGGGCAATCCAAAGTGTTTCCGATCTGCGCGGGTTGAAAATCCGTGGACCATCGCGCCAAACCACCAAGATGCTGGGCTATTTGGGCGCCATACCCATAGGCATGCCTTTGCCCGCTATTCCCGATGCGCTTTCAAAAGGCAGCATTGATGCCTGCATATTGCCGTGGGAGGTCGTGCCATCCATTAAGGTCCAGGAACTCACCCGATTTCATAGCGAATTTGAGCCTTCGGCAGGCGCCCTTTACACCGCCACTTTTGTGATGACCATGAACCGTGCGCGGTACGAAGCATTGCCGGCCGATCTCAGAAAAGTCATCGACAACAACTCGGGGCTGGCCGTATCCGGGTGGCTGGGCAAGACGCAGCAGGGCAACGACCCCCTGGGACGAAAGACCGCCACAGACCGCGGCAACACGGTGACCATCATCAGTGCGGCCGCTGCCCAGGAGTTCAAGCGCAAGGCCGCTCTGGTTGAGACCGAATGGGTGGCAGATATGAACCAGCGCGGACTCGAGGGCGGCAAGTTGCGTGACGTGGCCCGCAGCCTGATCGAGAAGCATGGCCTGGCGCCAAAGACCTGACGCATCCACGATGCAGCGCGCGCCCATCCAACATTGTCGGCAGTGCGGCTCGAAAGTCGCGTACCGATTGCCCGATGATGGAGACACCAAGGAACGCGCCATATGCACCGGCTGCAAGACGGTCCATTACGAAAATCCGCTCAATGTGGTGGGAACCGTGCCCCACTGGGGTGACAAAGTGCTTCTTTGCAAGCGCAACATTGAACCGCGTTGGGGAAAGTGGACTCTCCCCGCGGGATTCATGGAGTTGAACGAGACGACCGCCGAGGGTGCCGCACGAGAAACCATGGAAGAAGCCGGTGCAGTGTTCGAGTTGCAGGAACTTTTTTCACTGATCAATGTGCCCAGAGTGGGTCAGGTTCATCTTTTCTACCGGGCCCGATTGCTCAGTGACGCGTTTGATCCTGGTTTTGAAACGTTGGAAACGCGCCTGTTTGCTGAGGATGAAATTCCCTGGGACGACATTGCTTTTCGTACCGTTCGAGCAACGCTGGAGATGTACTTTACAGACCGACGCGCGGGAAACTACCAAATGCACACCGTCGATATCGCATAGCCCATGCTTGACTGCTATGTCATGGTGGATCTGGAGACCACGGGTGGGAACTCCGTACATGACCGCATTACCGAGATTGCTGCTGTGCGCATTGAAAATGGGCGGGAGGTTGCGCGCTGGAGTACGCTGGTGAACCCGCGAGTCAGCATTCCACCATTTATACAACGACTGACCGGCATCACCAACGCCATGGTGAGCGAAGCGCCTGGATTCGAAGACATCGCGGACAGACTGAAGTCTTTGCTGGACGGCGCAGTGTTTGTTGCGCACAACGTACAGTTCGACTACGGGTTTGTCGTCAATGCCTTTCTACGGATGGATGTGCGCCTCAAAACCAAAACCCTTTGCACCGTACGGCTATCGCGCAAGCTGTATCCGCAACACAAGGGACATGGGCTGGATGCCATCATGCAACGCCACGGGCTGCAAAGTCTCGCTCGCCACCGCGCAATGGGCGATGTTGATTCTGTACTGGCGTGGCTTCACCTCGCCGAGCGCGAGTTCGGAGTTGCTCACATCGGGCAAGTTGCCCAAACATTGCTTCAAGGGTCGGTCAACCAGCCACCGCATCTTGCCACACCCATTGAAGACGTACCGGACACGCCTGGCGTTTACCTCTTCTTTGGAGATGGTCCGTTGCCTCTGTATATCGGCAAGAGTGTCCATATGCGCACACGTATCAGGTCCCATTTTCAGGCGGCGACGACCGTTCACCGGGAAATGCGGATCTTCCAGGAAATCCGCGGCATTGATTGGCACGAAACAGCTGGCGAACTGGGCGCGTTGTTACTCGAGTCCCGCCTTATCAAGGAGCGCCAACCTGTTTACAACCGCCAACTCCGCCGGGAACGCCAGTTATGCGCCTGGAGACTCGCAGACGATGCAATGCAGCGACCCCAGGTGAGTTTGGTGCGGCTGGAAGACATTGACATGCGCAGCCTTGGTTCGATGTACGGCGCTTATCGAACCAAACGGCAGGCGACGGATGCGCTTCGGCTGGCGGCACAGAGTCAGAGACTTTGCCTGCATGCGTTGGGACTGGAATCTGGCAATGGCCCTTGTTTTGCACACCAGATCGGAAACTGCGCTGGACTGTGCACCCACCGAGAAACCTCCGAGCAGCACCGCATGCGATTGGAAATGGCACTGGCGCAGCAGCGTCTGCATTCCTGGCCCCATCCTGGAAAGGTTGGACTGCGCGAGTTCCACGCCGCCAGCGGTCGCACCGACATTCACGTTTTTGAACAATGGTGCCATGTCGCCACGGTGCATGACGAAGCCGAGTTGGCCCACGCCTGCGAAACCAGGGTTGCGCTGGCCTTTGACCTGGATACCTACAGACTGCTTGTCAGCCGACTATTGGGCACCAGGGCTGGAGCCTCGAAAGTATTGGACCTCAGCAAAGCATGAGCCGGTATAGGCAACACTAGACCGATAACAAATCCTTGATCTGCTGCAAAGCGGCGGGATCTTCCATGGTGGTCAGATCGCCAGGATCGCGGCCCTCGCACACGGCCTGTATGGCCCGACGCAGCAACTTGCCGCTTCGGGTCTTTGGAAGCACGGCCACGAATTGCACCCGCGCTGGACGGCCCACCGCGCCAATCGACTGATCGACCACCTTCATGACCTCGGCTTCGAGCTTGCGCCTGGCCGCATCATCGGTAAGTACTGAAGCATCCTTGACCACAGCAAATGCCATTGCCACCTGGCCTTTGAGCTGGTCCGCCACGCCCACCACAGCGACCTCGGAAATGTTCGGGTGGCTGGAAATGCTCTCTTCGATTTCCCGGGTTCCAAGACGGTGTCCAGCGACATTGATGACGTCGTCGGTACGGCCCAGGATGAAAAAGTACCCATCCTTATCACGCACGCCCCAGTCAAACGTGCTGTAAATCAGTTTGCCGGGGATGCTCTTCCAGTAAGTCTTGACGAAACGCTCGTCATCGCGCCAAACCGTCTGCATACAGCCCGGTGGCAACGGGCCTTCGATGGCCACCACGCCCTTCTTGTCAGCGCCGACGAGTTCTTCCCCGGTGGCTTCATCAATCAACTTGACGTCATAGCCGTACATCGCAACGCCCGGGCTCCCAAACTTGCTGGGAGCCTTCTCCACGCCATTGGCAATACTCAGAATTGGCCAGCCGGTTTCCGTCTGCCAGTAGTTATCGATAATTGGCTTGCCCAGCCCCTTGCTGATCCATTGCGCCGTGGGTTCATCCAGCGGCTCTCCGGCAAGGAACAGCGCACGAAGGCTGGAGAGGTCGTACTTGGTCAGGAGCGCCGGGTCCTGCTTCTTGAGCACGCGTACGGCCGTGGGCGCGCTGAACATGACCGTGACTTTGTACTTTTCTACCAAACTCCACCAGATGCCACCGTCGGGTCGTGTGGGCAGCCCCTCGTACATGATCGTCGCCATACCTGCGATCAGCGGACCATAAATGATGTAGCTGTGACCAACCACCCAACCAATATCGCTGGTAGAAAAATAGGTCTCCCCGGCATTACCGCAGTAAATATGCTTCATGCTGGCGGCCAGTGCTACTGCGTAGCCACCGGTATCGCGTTGAACGCCCTTGGGCTTGCCGGTGGTGCCACTGGTGTAAAGCGTGTAGCTTGGATGGGTGGCATCGACCCACTCACAGGGCACCACGGTATCCAGATGTTTTTGCCGCAATACGCCCCACAGTTGGTCGCGATCTGCTACCAAACTCATCGCAGCCAAACCGCGATCCACCAGGAGAACCGCTTGCGGTTTGTGGCTTGACAATGTGATCGCGTCGTCCAGCAAAGGCTTGTACTCGACCACCTTGCCACCCCGTGACCCTGCGTCGGCACTAACAATCACGGTGGGTGATGAGTCTTCGATGCGTGACGCCAGGGAACCGGAAGCGAATCCGCCAAATACTACGGAGTGAATCGCACCAATGCGCGCGCAGGCCAGCATGGCAAACGCCGCCTCCGCAACCATGGGCATGTAGATCAGCACCCGATCGCCCTTCTTCACACCCAATTCCAGCAGGCAAGCAGCCATGCGCTGCACCTCTGCATGCAGTTGCGAAAAGCTAAAGACCTGCTCTGTATTGGTCTCCGTGGATACGGCAATTAACGCTGGCTGCCCACCCCGTTCTTTCAGGTGTCGATCCACTGCGTTGTGGCACAAATTGGTGGTGCCACCCACAAACCAGCGGGCAAAGGGAGGCTTGCTGTAGTCACATACCTGCTGGGGCGCAGCTTTCCAGTCCACGAGTTGGGCTTGCTCTGACCAGAATCCTTCTCGGTCTTCGATGGAGCGTCGATGAAAGTCAGCATAGTGGGTCATGGTGTCTCCGTGTTTGTCTTTTGAAACTGAATTCATAATTATGAATAGGCAGCTTGCTGGTTGCTGACTTTCGTATCCAGTGCTCAAGCGCTTGACCCGTTTG
Organism: uncultured beta proteobacterium; assembly: GCA_903958915.1. GTDB lineage: Bacteria > Pseudomonadota > Gammaproteobacteria > Burkholderiales > Burkholderiaceae_C > Allorhodoferax. The sequence goes on along the minus strand of CAJBVC010000390.1, from coordinate 10,288 downwards.
AGAACAGAAAGTGCAAGCCGCTATTTGATCAGCGACTGGATTTCCCTGAACCGGGGATGCTCAGCGCTGCGCATCCATTCAAACGCAACCATCTCCGTCGTCACCAATTCCACGCCCGCTCCAGCGAGCCGGTCAAAGGCGGCATCGCGGTTACGCTCGGTTCGAGAACTGCAGGCGTCCGTTACAACCCACACGTCAAATTCGTCTTCGAGCAAATCCAGTGCCGTCTGCAGCAGGCACACGTGGGCTTCGCATCCAGCAATCACAATCGAAGCCCTTTGCGAATCAGCTGGTGCTTTCTGCAGATGCTTGGGCAAGCTGCGGGCATTGCCCTGGGTCGGTCGCAGCGGCGGGCGCAACTCCTCGGTCAACCCTTCTTCCACTGCACTGAAATGCATCTTGCTCAGAATCCGCGCGTTCGCATCGGCAACCGCCTCACCCAACGCGTCCACCGTTGCACCCAGCTTCGATGGATTTTGCACCGTCACGAACGCCGGAACCTGCAGCACGGCGGCCATACGCGCTAATCGCACCGCGTTTGCAATCACTGCGGTACTGTCCACCATGGCAGGCATTAGACGCGCCTGATAGTCCACCAACACCAGTTGCGACTGTTCAACATCCAGCAACATAAATTACTCCATTGATAAAGGACCGAGCATATCCAACTTTATTGCTGCATCAGTTTTTGCAAAACATTTACATTTATTGTTATATTTCAATTAGTTACGCGTATATATTAATGTATTACATTATAATCTGAAAGCGCTGTGAACTGGGGTATCATCCCTCGATGCGAATTTCCGTTCTTCTCGCCAGCTTGTTACTGGCAACCGTGGCGCATGCTACGCCTCCGGTTTTGGATGACCCCGCCACCCAGGCTACACACGATCGGGGTTTGTTGGCGCGCATTGGCGAGGTAGGTATTGAAGTCGGCGCGAAGGCCTCAGAACTGGTTTCCAACGCCATGGATTCACTGGGCGTACCGTATCGCAGAGGAGGAAGCAGTTTCGAGACTGGCTTTGACTGCAGCGGTTTTGTGCGAACCCTATACGAACAGACAGCGGGTTTACTGCTGCCACGCAGTGCAGCGCAGCAGGCCGCAGCAACCGAGAAGATCGACCGGTCCGACCTGCAACCCGGCGATCTGGTGTTCTTCAACACCATGCGTCGCACCTTCAGCCATGTTGGAATTTATGTCGGCGAAGGCAAATTTATCCATGCACCAAAGCCGGGGGCCAAAGTTCGGGTCGAGGACATGGGCGCCAGCTACTGGAAAAAGCGCTTTGACGGAGCCCGCCGGGTGTTCGAGGACAAGTCGACTCCAGCGAGTTAGAGTATTAAGCCCATTGACTCACACCTGATCAGAGCGCTTTTCTGACGGCCGCCTCATCGGATTCCAGGAACGGTCGGCTACCACACTCGATACGCCAATTCTCCAGGGTCTGACCCAATGTATCTTCTCGGCTGACCAATGCCTTTCCTCGCGCGTTGTTGGCATCTATCTCGGATTCCAACAATGTCTTGCGCTCTGTATAGGCAAGCTTTGTAGCGTTGTACAGCGTGACACGCTTCTCGTTGGACTGCACGCGGTCATTGAACGCGTTGCGGCGAACATCGGCAGCTGCAATGTCCGCTTTTTCCACCGGTTTCTCGAGTTCTTTGCGAAGTGCCAGCAACTCCACCTGCTCTGCCTTGATGGAGGCAACTTCGACGTCGAGTTCGCCAATGTGTTTCACCAGGGCGTCCTTACGTGCGACGATTTCCACTCGCTCCTGTTGGTAGGCTGCTTTTTCCTTGTCCAAAACGGCACCCTCCTCCTTGTTGCCATCGTTGCGCCTCAGGCAGACGCGCAACTCGTCGCGGGAAAGAAGATTCTTTATGGCTTTGGCCGGGTTGGCTTCACCGGCGGCTTTCTTGGTTTCTGGCTTCTTGATGGGTTTGCTTGCTGGCGCCTGCGCCCAGACCGGCAATGCCAGCGCGAAGCACACCGCGAGAACGGCTCGATTCATTGAAAACTCTCCTTTTCGGGCGTTGCCCACGCTTCACCAATTGACAAACTGAGCCGCCACTATGGCAGTCGCGGACGACATCATGCCATGACAGTTCTCTCGGACCGCCATCAATGGTCCGGCCCTCAATCCGCTTTGGCGACCAATTCCCTGTCACGCGCCAATCGAGGATGAACCATGGGAACGGTCAACATGGTGCTGGCAACCGCCATCAGCAACATTGCCGTAAACGTTTCACTGGTAATGATTCCCTTGTCCAGCAGAATATTGACAAAGATGATCATGATCAACGCCTTGGTCTGCAACAGCCAGCCAACAATGGATGCCTCTCCGGCTTTCCAACCCAGCACCTTGCCAGCCAGATGAATTCCGGCCAGTTTTCCGGACACAGATGCCGCCAGCAGTATCGCCGCCGCAACGAATACCGCCACGCCACCAACGTTCCAGTTGGTGCGCAGGCCGGTGCTGAGAAAAAACACTGGCATGACTACCAGTAGCACGTGGTGGCGCAGTTCGTCCATTCTTTCCTGATTGAACCAATGCGAATCCATGACCGCGCCAGCCAAAAATGCACCCACCATAAAGTGCAGCCCTGCCCAATCGGCACCCAACGCACATGCAGCGAGCCAAATCAGGGCCACATACCAGCGATCACGCTCTTGCAGGCGCTCCATGAGGCGGCGGTACAACACGGTTGCGATGGCAAATGCCATCAGAAATCCAATCTGTCGTCCGACACGGTGCCAGTCCAACAAAATGACCGCCAGTACGCCCCAAATGGCGATGTCATCGAGGCTGGCGTAACGCAGAATACGCTGGCCTAGGGGTTGGCGCAGGATATCGAGCTTTTCCATCAGCAATATCAGGATCGGCAGGGCAGTCACGGCGCATGCCATGCCAATACCCATCACAAATTGCCAGTCCAGGGCCAGCGGACCGATCCAGCCTTCAAACCGCAACATCCCCAGCGCCACAGCGCTACCGAAGATCAACGGCACTCCGAGCGCAAATCCCGCAGTGATACCGCTTTCGCGCCGATACTGCCATGCCTTGAATAGGTCCAACTCAATGCCGGCAATCATCACAAACAGCATGACCGCCCACCAGGCGATGCCATTGAGTGACTGAATCACCGCTGGATTGAACACAAACCGGTAGTAGTCAGGAAAAACCGCCCCTAGAACACCTGGCCCCATCAGAATGCCCGCAATGATTTGCACCACCACCAGCGGCGCGTAATAGTCTGTACTTGCCAGCCGCCAAATCAGGTAGGGCACGGAAAATATCAGTAACATGGCGATCAGGAAAATTTCTGTGGTGTTCATAAGCAGGCTGGTCACGCAAAGTCAGATCCCATTGTCCATTTATTCTGTGGCCTGCTCGAAAACGTTCCCGCAGTACACATTGACCGATCTGCAAATAAACTCCGTTAAGCTGACACCATGACTGCAGCCAAAAACCCGCCAGCGCTTGACCCTTTCCTGAGCACCAAGTTCCGATTCTGGGCGTTTGTATCGATGGTGCTGCTGGTGTTTGTGCACGGGTACACGATTGAGCCCCGCTATTTGCAGCCCTGGACCCAGCCAGGCGATGCCCTTGGACTGGCCAGCTTCACGGAGTATGTGCTGGCGAACGGGCTGTTGCGCTTTCGGATCCCTATGCTGTTTGTTATATCTGGCTACCTGTTTGCCATGCATGACGCTCAGCCTCACGGGGTGCGCATCAGGAAACGGGTGCGCACCCTGCTGGTGCCATACTTTTTCTGGAGCGGCTTCCACCTGGTGCTGCTGTTCGGCATGGAAATGGAGCCCACGCTGCGCGGCTGGATTGTGGACAACGGCATCAACCAGATCGACCAGCAGCGCGCTCTGTTGCATGACTACCAATGGTACGAAGTGCTGGGCCGCTGGTTACTGGCGCCGGCACCCTACCAGTTGTGGTTCATCCGGGTCCTGTTTTTCTATAACCTGGCATACCCCATGCTCGCCGGTTGGTTGAACCATGCCAACGGTCGCCGTGTCTTTTTCTCGGTGGCCATCGTCGCCTGGCTGCTTTCGGTTCACCTGTACTTCATTGAGAGCGAGGGACTGCTGTTCTTTTGCCTGGGTGTATGGATGCACAAGTCGGGCTTCAATATCGCGCAGCCGGGCCGCTGGCTGCAACCGGGTTGGTGGGCATTGGTGGCGCTGGCCGCAGCGCTTGTTAAATCCTGGCTGGCTTTTCACGGGGCTGACTTACTGGGCGGTGCGGTTTTCCCAATCATGATGGTCCTTCACAAAGTCACTGTTTTCGCCGGTCTGGTCGCAGCCTGGTACGGCGCGGATCCAGTGGTGCGCGCCTGCATGTCCCGGCCGTGGTTTGTCTGGCTCAGTGCATTTTCGTTCATGATCTATGCGCTACACGCGCCCCTGGTCGCCGTGTTCATCGACCCGGCCCTGCGTTTGGCAGCGCCACTTCCAGAACCCCATCTGTGGGTCTTCGTCCTACTGCCGATAGCACTCGTCACCGCGTCAGTGCTCATCGGCGTTGCCACGCGTCGCTGGATGCCAGCGTTGTACTCACTTGCCACCGGTGGGCGCGGAGCAATTTAGGTCAGGGCGCCAACTTCTGACACCCGCAGCCCCGCTGCGAGCGCCTGGTCCATCAGTTGTGCTGCATCCGGCTCGAAACCACGCACTGGACTCATGCAGTCCGAAAGCAAAATAGTCTGCGCCAAGCGCGCTGCCGGCAAATGCGCCATCATGTCCTGCACCGATGCCGCCACACAATGGCTTTGAGCCTCCCCTGCCACCAAAAGAGCGCCGTCACCTCTTCCAAGGCGCCGCAAAAGATCGCTATTGAGTTGGGTTGCACTGTCATCGGGACGTGGAACTTCCGCACGAAAGGCGCTGTATTGTTCGGTCAGCGGGTGCTGCCCTTTGAGCACCTTCAAACAGGTCCCTCCCGTTGCCTTTTCCCATGCGGCAATACTGCGCGCAATCGGCGCATAAATACAGTGGCCCCAGGTCGCAGTCACGCAATGGACAGGCCAAGCGATTAGCCGGTGTCGACCTCCTGCCTCCAGAGCGTCCAGGTAAGCCAGTGCTTCACCCTGATACTGTGCGTGTCGCGCTTTGAATCTTCCACTTCGCACGTCGGCCGCAGTGACTGTCGTAAATGGTGCCACAGCATCTGCGTGTGCATCGACCCAAAAGCTGGTTCTCTCAATCCCGACATTCGCATGGGAGTCCAGCGTGACGGCAATGCTCGCGACCCGTTCGCCTGCCATATCGAGCCACAGCGCAAGCCGCTCCATGTCGGCAGCAGCACCAGGAACCGGCAAAGCGGCATCTGCAATGTCCATAAAGTCGTTTTGGGGGTCAACGATGAGGAGGTCGTAACACTTCATGGCAGATCGGTACAGAAAGTTCTCTGTGCAATTACTTGGAAAACGCACGCGCGCGCTGCGCGCCGGTGACTGCCAGCAACACCAGTCCGCCAGCGACTACACCAACTGCTGCATCGGCCACTGCCGACAGCACGCCGTGCAGCCAGGGTGTGGCCAAAACTCCTGCGAGCAATGCCTGCACGCCATGATGAACAGGCCCCAGGCCATGCACCAGAATGCCGCCACCCACCAGAAACATGGCAGCCGTGCCCAACACTGCCAGCACCTTCATCAGCCAGGGCGCAGCGTGCAGCAAACCAGCGCCCACGGACCTGCGCACTTGCGCCCAGACGCCTTGGCCCGGACGAGCACTGAGATGCAAACCAAGATCGTCGAGCTTGACGATACCGGCAACGAATCCATACACGCCAAAGGTCATCAGCACCGCGATTGTGCTCAGCACCGAGAGTTGGGTCATCCAACCGCTGCTTTGTACCGTGCCCAGGGTAATCGCAATGATCTCGGCCGAGAGAATAAAGTCGGTGCGCACTGCACCCTTGATCTTGTCGCGCTCTAAAGCTACCAGATCCACTGCCGGATTTGCCAGCGCCTGCATGAGCTCTGTCGCGTGGGCTTGGTCATCCTGTTTACTGTGGAGGAACCGGTGCGCCAGTTTCTCGAATCCCTCCAGGCACAGATAGGCACCACCGACCATCAGCAAAGGCGTAATGGCCCACGGCAACACCACGCTGATAACCAGGGCCGAAGGCACCAGGATCAGCTTGTTGACCAATGAGCCTTTGCAGACTGCCCACACGACAGGCAACTCACGATCGGCGCTAACGCCGGCCACCTGCTGCGCATTGAGGGCCAGGTCATCACCCAAAACGCCCGCTGTCTTCTGCGCTGCCACCTTGGAGAGCACGGCCACATCGTCCAGTATGGTGGCGATATCATCAATCAGTGCGAGCAGGCTACTGGACATGTTTACTCAAAATTGCAAAGAAGACATTGTCGCAGGAAGGCTCTGATTGCATGACGCCAGCGCTGCGGCAAAAACAAAAGCGCCTGATTGCCAGCGATCGGAAGCGGCGGGTTCAGGTAAACCGCATCGGGCCTATTTTGAAGCCACTGTGTCTATGCACCGCGCAATGCTTTCGTTGAGATGCTTGTGCAGGCCTTTCGGATCGTCCTTGTTCAAATAGAAACCACTGCTTCGGGGTTTTCCAGGCGCCATCACGATTCTTGGAGGCCACATTGCCTTTTGTTCGCTATACACGGAACGCGGGACAATGACAGCGTCGACTGCACCCCGTGCCAGCAACTTGCCCAAATCCTCATAGGCATATGCAGCTGTCATGTTGAAGTAGCCGTCGGCAGCATAGTCTGTGTGTTGGGGTGAACCCAAACGCGCTGCAAGACGGGTTTTCTTGTCACTCAAATCAACGGGCCGCGACGAAACAACGACATCCGGGTTCTGCCAAGTCAAACTGCTTTGCAGCATGGTAGCGGCGCGTTCCTCGGTAAAGCCCATGGGATAGACCATGTCGATTTCATTGGCCTGCAGCATTTGAATGATTCTCCTGGTCGGGTATGCCATCCAGACGAAAGTTACACCCAATCTGTTCGCAATGCATTCCGTCACTCCGCGCTTGTAGTGATCATTGATCCTCAGTTTGTTGCCCTCCAGCGCCTCGTAGCCCGGCAAGCCCGACGGAACGCCAACGAGCAGCTGGGTGCTACCGTGGACAGCGCTCGTCGAAAGGCTTGCATAGAGGGTCATAGCCACTAAGGCTGACCCATGAAGCGAAGTGGGCATGCCTCGCATACGCTTAAAGCACACCGATCTTCGCCTCGGCAAAAATTCTCTTCAATTCACCACTTTTCTTCATCGCTGCCAGCGCAGCATTGAATCGGTCGATGGCTTCCCGCTTGCCCATCACTTTGGGGAAAGCAAGGTGCAAAGGATCGTGCACCAAAGCGTTTGGAAGGACGACAAACCGGTCAAGACTCTTTCTCATCTCCTCAGTGCTGTTGAGCGCGCTGTCCAGACCCAGCTGCCCTCCGTCCACGAGTGCGGCATCTATTCTCCCGTACAGCAGTTTGAGCAGACGCCCATCGGTCTGGAAGTCACGCTCAATGGTAAAAACACCGTTTTCCACTGCGGCATCAACTTCTTCACCGTAGCTGACGCCATTCAACCCGCCCATGACCTTGCCCTTCAAGTCGGTCAGCTTTCTGAAGGTAAATGCCTTGTTCGCCAGCGTAACAATCTTGACGTCGTTGTCATACATCGAATGGGAGTAGTCAAACACTTTCGCCCGATCCGGGGTGAGCGACAGGCCGAAAACGCCGCCTTCACCCTTCTCGGACTTCAGGTAGGCCCGCTTCCAGGGCATGAGTTGAATGTCGTAAGTGTCGCCACTTATCTCTCCAGCGCGCCTGAGCATTCTGGGCATGATTCCATCGACCTTGCCCTCTTTCAGAAAGGCGAAAGGTCCAAACGAGTCGCCTCCAAAAACCACCAGATTCTCTGCAATAGCGATGGAATTGCAAAGTAGAAATGTGCAAATTAACGCGATGCGTTTCACGAACTGATCCCCTGTTCAATGGCGCTCAGGCAACAAACAAAATTCTCTGCGAATACCTAACTGTAACCTCACTCGCATAGAGAGACATTCAATCGAGCGGCTACGCCAAGCGCTGGCAAGCACTACTCTGATGGTGGGTGAATGTGCAACCATTTCTTTGCCTGCGTCTTTTGGAGTAGCCGAATTGCAACCCGGCGAGAACCCTGCAAAGTGGTTCAAGCGCGCAGATTCGGCGCTCTACCAGGCTAAACAGAAAGGCCGTAACACACTGGTTGCAGCCTGAGCTTCATGCTCCCGTTGCCCATCAACAGCTCACTTCGGTGCGCGGCGAGGTGCCTGCATCGGCTAGCGCTCCAGCATGACCGCTGGGTAACTTTCGCAGGCGCGTTACGATGGCGTGACCGCGACAGCACCGCAGTGCGCTGACCAAATTCCGATATCCTCCCGCTAACGACGATGCTCACCTCAACATCCATCTCCACCTCAGAAACCGGCGGGCCCTACATCACCGCCGCCATCGAGTGCGCTTGGAAGGGCGATGTCAATCGCGCCCACGAAGAACTCGTCGCCAAACTTGGCTCCAATCCAGTTGGTCTCAGCCAGATTCAAAATGCGCTACTGGATTGCCTCGACGCCACGGTGCGCATTTACGGTGGCGAGTACGAGTCAGCGCTCAAATTAATATTGCCACAGCTGTCATTGGCCGAGCAATCAACCCATCGCGACCAGCTCGACTGGCTGTACACAGCGATTGCTTTCGCGCTGGGCGCCATGGGTGACCCCGAGCGCGGTCTGGAATGGGTGGGGCGCGCTATGGCGATGACGGAGACCCACCCCCATTCGGCGGGTCGGCGAAAGGCGCACATCACCGAGGGATCCTTGCTCGGTCAAATGGGCGACCACGCAGGGGCCCACGAAGCGCTGCAGCAAGCGTTCACCGTAGCGCAGGCGCAGGGTGAGCTGCGTTCTATGGCAATCTGCTGTGGCAACATCGCGGCGAATTGCCTGCAGCAAGCGCGCCTTCAGGCGGCTGACAGTGAAGCTCAACGCACCTCTGCGCAACTTGCCATTGACCACGCATCGCGCGCGCTCGACTTGAACATTCCGGATGGTAGAGGTCAAGGCAACATTGCCGCACATGTCTACCGTGCGCAAGCATGGACCCTGCTGGGCGACCATGCGAAGGCCCGCGAGGAACTTCAGGCCCAAGTGCAACTGGTGTTGACGAATCCCCATCGCCACGTAGAGCTGTTGCTGGCGCTGGCGCAATCGTGCTGCGCAACCCACGAATATGAGCAGGCGCGTGCCCATCTCATGCAAGCCCACTCGATGGCACAAAGCCACTCACTCGAGCGCATACTGTTGCAGATTTTCCCGATCGCGGTACGCCTGGAAATCGCCGCAGAGGATACTGCCGCAGCGCTTGCATGGTCCGAGCGACACTGCGCATTTCTGGAGGCGCACTACCGTCATCGTCTGCAAAATGTGGCACGCAGTGCCGAATTGTTCGCCGAAGCCGAGCGCTTGCGCAAAGAGGCCGAGTTGCTTCGCTCCCGATCAGAAGCCTGGGAGCATGCGGCCCTGCGCGACACACTGACGGGCATTTTCAACCGGCGCGGACTCGCGCAGCACAGCATTCCATTGTTTGCAACTGCACGGGAAACAGCACTTGCTGCGTTCGACGCCGATCACTTCAAAATGGTTAACGACAGATTTGGTCATGCCGTGGGCGACCAGGTACTCAAAGCACTGGCCCGGATCATTCACACGCACATCCGTGGCGGTGACGTGCTGGCCCGCACTGGAGGCGAAGAATTCGTGCTGTTGCTTGCCGATGCCAGTCTGGAGTCCGCACAGCATATTTGCGAGCGCATAAGAGTCGCGATCGAGTCGAATGACTGGGAAAAACTTTCTGCGGGTTTGCGCCTGACGTCCAGCATTGGCCTGGCTGCGCGCACGGTAGACGATTCGCTCGACACCCTGATCGCTCGCGCTGACGTCGCGCTCTATGCTGCCAAAAATGGCGGGCGCAATCGGGTGCAGGTCGCTGCATAAACCGGGCATCCATCCCTGGAACACTCCGCAATAGATGCCGAATACGCCCACCGGACCTGGGTGTCTAGAAGCTCTCTTCCAGTGCCAGCAAGGCATCACGCCGGGACACGGCGATACGGGCACAGGCACGCATGATGGCGCGCACCATTTCATGGTCCAGCGTGTGCAGGAATTCGAGCGGCGTAATCGTCCCGGCAAACATGCGGTGCGCCTGTGCGATCGCCGCGCGCATCCCCTCCTGCCCGATGCAACGGTAGGTAAAG
>CAJBVC010000389.1 GCA_903958915.1 uncultured beta proteobacterium | reverse complement strand
CACAAGCCCTGGGCCGCCTGGCGCAATGAAATCATCGCGGAACTGGCCCAGGCCCACCCGGACCTGGCGGGCAAGGTCACGCAACTGGAAATCACACGCTACGGCCATGCCATGGCGGTTCCGGTGCCAAATTACGAGGGTCAAATTGGCTTGCAGCGCCCGTCTGGCATGCGTAAGCAGCTATCAAAAAAAGAGCGATTCGGCGCCGAACCACCGCTGGCATGGGAGCACCTGCGCTTCGCCCACAGCGACTGGGCCGGCTACTCGGTGTTTGAAGAAGCGTTTGCAGCCGGGCATGCGGCGGGGAGTTAGTATTCTTGCAAATCATGGAGTGACACTCCGTAATCGCAAGGATGTCGCGGCGGCGCTATTTCGCCTTTTCTGCGGCCCGCCTTAACTGCGTCAATGTTCCCGACCAGACTTCAAAAAAACCGTTGGACTTCTTGACCTGCAGCCAGGTTTCCCAACGCGTATCGGCCAGGGCCGGCGAAGTCACGGCCAGCGAGTCCTGCTCAACGCCCAGCCCCAATGAGCCCTTCTTGCCGCTGGCCTTGAGCGTTCGCACCAGGGCCTGAATGCGCAACAGTTCGGTCTGTGTTGTGGCAGGCATGCTGTACAGCAGCCAACTGCGCCCTGCCGGGGGTGCTTGCAGGCCTACGGCGGCAGCGGCGACTGTCGTTACCTGCAGCGGCAATTTGCGGTCTATGGCTTCAAACGCGCCGGGCTCGCTGGGCGTCATCTTGACGATGAGCATTGGGACTGCGCCAGCGGGTGGGGCCAGTCGCGCATCCACCTGCAGCGCCACCATGATCTCCGCCGGGCTGGTCTCCAGGATGTCGCCGGACAGTTGCATCAATTGGGGCAGGGAACGCAGCGGCACACCCGAGCAGCCAGCCAGCAGGGAGAGCAGAAAAAAAGTGGTGATGAGTCGTTTCATGGTGTGCGGTGGTGCGTCCAAACGAGGAGCAGGTTATTGGAAGGCAGCGCGTAGCGCGCGTGCAGCGCAAGGCCGACAGACTGCGCTTCGCGCGCGACATCCGTGAGGTGCCGCAGGCCACGTCGCGCATTGGTTGCGCGCAGGTCCCGATCAAAGTCAAGATTGCTTTGGGCCGCCAGAACGTCGTCTTCAAAGTACGGGCCATAGGTAATCAGCCGACCATTCACTGCCAGATGCAGAGCGGCTCCACGCATCAGCGCTGCGCAGGCTTCCCAGGGAGCGACATGCAGCATGTTGCAGCAAAAGATCAGATCAAAGTGTGGCTTAGGCGGTTCGCCTGCAAACCACGACGTGTTCATCACGTCAAGCGCAATTGCCGGGAGCACATTGGGCAAGCCGCTGGTTGCCAGGCGGGCGTCGGTAGTACGCAAGGCGTCGGCATCCACATCGGAGGGCAGCCATTGCCAGCCCGGCAGGTGTTGGGCAAACCACTGCGCGTGTTGCCCGGTGCCACAGGCAATCTCCAGCGCATTGCCCTGTTCCGGCAGAACTTTCAGCAGCACCTCGAGGATCGGGTGTTTGTTGCGGTCGGAGGCGATGCGAAAGTCGGCGGGAGGCATGTAATCTAGAAGTTAAAACGGCTGCAAAGCCCGTGGAGAAAGCGTGGAATGCTATCAAATCGATATGCCTCAGAGCGAACGAGGTGCTAAAACTTCAGTCCAACACCGCCGCAACCAGGCGGATGCCCAGCGTCCACAAGTCGACGTCGGCGCCTGTGGACAGCAAGGTACCGCGCTGCGCCTGCGCCTCGCGCGCTGCTTTCTGCCGATCGCGCTCAATCATGATCAGGGCATCGGCGAGTTCTGGTGCCTTGACTGCGCTGGGCGTTGCGACCGCCCGGGCATAGCCCTGCAGCGCCCGCTCCACCGCCTTGGGATCGAGTAACGAAAACGCCGAGCGGCAGTGCGGGCAGGCGTGGTCCTTGCGAATATCCACCGGTGCGCCGCAACTGCTGCAGTGGATGACGGCCACACGCCGGGCGATGTCGTCAATCTCCGGGTTGGTGAGCTGGCGCACGAACCCTTTTTCGATCATGAAAGACGAAAACGTGGCGAAGCGGCCGTCGCGGTTGGGGCAGCGGTAGGTGATGTAACGGCCACTGCGTACCACATCAAAGCCCTGCGCCAAAGCGCTGTTGCAACGCGGACAGTGCACCTTGGCAGCCAGCGGCTGGCGCACTGCATCGCGGCGTTCATGCAATACGCGAAACAACTCTGCCACCGCAGCCGGGGTCAGTTTGAGGTTTTCCTGCGGGTCAAACCAGAGGCCATGGCAGGCAAAGCACAAGTCCAGATCGACCGTGCCCCCGCTCAGGCCCGGCAGGCACAGCCTCTCCATCGCGGCGCGGCAAGAAGGACATTGGATCGGTGGGTGAGTTGACATGGAGGTACAGTTTGACGAGATCAAGCTACACAGGAGGGCCAGGAAATGATTCTACGCATCACGCCACGTACTGCATTCGCATGCGCATGCGCCCTGATTGGTGCATCGATCTTGGCATCACCGTGTGCGTTGCGTCGAGCATCCTGACCGAGACCATCGCGGGACCCAACGCGATCCTGTATCAGCCGGGGAACCTCGCTCCGGCGGGAGGTTGCGCGCTGGGTCTCAACCTGCAGGGCTGGAATGCGAGTGCCTGTTGTGGACTTCCCGGGCGATATCCAACCCGGCGACCTGTGCATACGGCAGCCTTGGCGCGATGTCATTGAAGGTCGACGTCGCCGCCAGTGCCACGCACTTGCAGGCAGAATACGCTCCTCATGAACACAGGCTATTCGCGGTTTTCTCGCAACCTCTGGACGACAGTGGCGCTGCTGTTCGCCCTGGTGATTGCCGTTGTGCTCTACATGGTTCT
>CAJBVC010000388.1 GCA_903958915.1 uncultured beta proteobacterium | reverse complement strand
TGACGGTTCCGTCGGCCAGCATCATCGGCAGCAACGGGGTGAAGGCGAAGCGGCCAATACCCATGGCCACGGCCAGCGCCACCATGCCGGCCAGCGCGATGCGCCAGGGTTTTACAGAGTGCATCGCACCCCCAGGGTGTGGTGGTGTCGATCGACGGGCAAGCAGAGACTCCGATGCAGGTGGGGCGGGTAAAGAGGGTCGGTTCGAGGATACCGTGGAATGTGCGGGTCGCCTGAAAGCTGCCAACGCATAATCGGGCGATGAAAAAGACATTCCAACTGCGCCTTGACGGCAAACATCCGGACCGCGTGCTCGAAGCCGTCAAACACGAGATCCGTAAGTACGTGAAACGTGAGCGGCGCCGGGCGTTGCCAGAGGGCGTGGACTACTGGGACTTTGATTGCAAGTTTGGCGACAGCGAAACATCTGCAGCATCCGTGCACTTTGCCACGCTCATCGGCCATGTGGATGCGTTGGCCAAAGAGGGTGGCACTGCGTTTTACGTGGAGATTCTGGCCAAACATGGGGTGCGCACAGCGCGACCCGAGGGCGCTCCCGAGCGCGTGACCTCAGCTGCCGCGGCCGCCAATTTTCTAGACGACACCGATTAACGCGGGAGCGGTTGGCAGCACGTCACGCCGATTTGGCGGCGGCGCGCAGCTTGTCCTTTTTGCTGGGGCGTTTGCCCTTGATGCCGCCCGTGCCGGGCACGGTGGCGTGGTCCGGTTGTGATGGCCCGGTTTGTTGTGGCTCAAACCCGGCAATCTGCTCGCGCGCCAGGCTCAGGCCCTGTCGGCGCTCGATCAGTCTGAAGTGGCTCTCGGTATCGGCACTCACGAAGCTCACCGCCAGGCCACTGGCGCCAGAGCGACCGGTGCGACCCATGCGATGCAAATAATCGGTGGGGGAGCGCGGCAGATCGTAGTTGACCACCACCGGCAGCTGCACGATGTCCAGCCCGCGCGCCGCCAGATCGGTGGTGACCACCACCTCCCAGCGTTCGTCCTTGAACTCGTCCAGCACCTGCTTGCGCGCCCCCTGGCTCAATTCACCGTGAAACGGTGTGGCGAAAATACCGTGCTTGTAAAGCTTCTCGGCCACGCGCTCGGCGGCGTACCGGGTCGCCACAAACACCAGTACCCGTGTCCAACCCAGCTCCTTGACCAGGTGGCGCAGCAGTGGGGTTCGCTGGGCTGCATCCACCGCAATCGCGCGCTGCACGATGTCGGGTCTGTCCGTTCCTTGCGCGGCAACTTCGATGCGGACCGGGTCACGCAGCAACAACTCGGTGACGGCCTGCACTGCCGGCGGAAACGTGGCGGAAAAAAGCAGGTTTTGACGTGGAATGGGCAACCGGGCCAGCACGCGCGATAGCTCCTCGGAAAACCCGAGGTCCAGCAAGCGGTCAGCCTCGTCGAGGACCAACGTCTGCACTGCGCCAAGCTGTACTGCGTTGTGATCGAGCAGATCCAGCAGGCGCCCTGGCGTGGCGACCACCACATCGGCACCGCCGCGCAAAGCCAGCATTTGCGGG
>CAJBVC010000387.1 GCA_903958915.1 uncultured beta proteobacterium | reverse complement strand
GACTCCTGAATGAACGCAACCCGCCGGTCTCTGCGTGGCAGGAGATCCAGTATTTCGCTGTCAAAAATGAAGACGCAGTGCACTGCAGCACAGCGCTCCAATGCCTGCGCCAGCACAGGGTTATCCTGCATGCGCAAGTCCCGTCTAAACCATACCAAACCCGTATTGAATTCAAATGCCATGGCTGCCGCTAAAATGAAAGTATGTCCGGCGATTCTGCTCTCATCAATCTGACGAATCACTTCCTGATTGCGATGCCTGGGCTGGAGGACCAGCTTTTTTCAAAGAGTGTCGTGTACGTGTGCGAGCACGGCGAGCGTGGTGCCATGGGACTGGTCATCAACAAGCCTGCCGATATCAAGCTCTCTGCGCTGTTCGACACGGTGGACCTGCCACTCAAGCGCGCAGATTTGGCGGACAGTATGGTTTTTCAGGGCGGGCCGGTACAGGTTGAACGCGGTTTTGTACTGCACGGTGCCACCTTCGCCAGTGGTGACCAACCCGAGCAGCCGGTATATGCCTCCACACTGACCATTCCAGGGGGCTTGGAGATGACGACGTCCAAGGATGTTCTGGAGGCATTGGCGATCGGATCAGGCCCACCCAAAGTGCTGGTGACCCTGGGCTACTCTGCCTGGGCACAGGGGCAACTGGAGTCGGAACTGGGTGAAAACAGCTGGCTGACGGTCGATGCAGACCAGGCCATTATTTTTGACACGCCGGTCGATCAGCGCTATGACAAGGCGCTGGCGCTGCTGGGACTGCAGTCCTGGATGCTTTCGACCCAGGTGGGTCACGCATGACGGTGGTCACAGCCCCCCTTCAACCATTGCCGGTGCCCTCGGCCCTCAACACTTTCCTGGCAATCGATTTTGGCCTCAAAAGGACCGGCGTGGCAGTGGGCAATCGCCTGTTGCGCACGGCACAGCCACTGGCTTCGATCGTCGCGCAGGGTGATGCACGCTTTGGTCATGTGGAGCAACGTCTGCGCGAGTGGCAGCCCGATGCCATTGTGATCGGCATCCCGTACCACCCTGACGGCGCGTCCCATGAAAATACGCACAAGGCGAAGAAGTTTGGCCGCCAATTGCACGGGCGATTTGGCTTGCCTGTGTTTGAAGTCGATGAACGCTACAGCACGACAGAAGCGTTGCAGTCGGGTGCGCGTGACGCTGACGCTGCTTCCGCCTGCATCATTCTGGAGCAATTTTTGAGGAGTCTCCCATGAGTACTGGTTTAAGTCTGGATGCCGAAGCGCTCTACCGTGAGTTGTTGATGGGCGTGCAACGGATGGGGCAATCCGGCATGCGCCTGGTCGGTATCACCTCCGGAGGTGCCTGGCTGGCAGAGAGGCTACAGCACGACCTCCATCTGGAAGGCAATGCGGGAATCATCTCGTCCGCCATGCACCGCGATGACTTTGCCCAGCGCGGCTTGTCCGCTGGCGGTCAAACGGTGCTGCCATTTGACGTGGAAGGTGCCCACATCCTGGTGCTCGACGATGTGCTCTACACCGGGCGCACCCTGCGTGCGGTCATCAACGAGTTGTTTGACTACGGGCGCCCGGCCAGCGTCAGACTGGCCGTCCTGGTCGATCGTGGCGGGCGCCAGTTGCCGGTGCAGGCCGACTTTGCTGCGGCGCGGGTAGCGCTGGCGGCCAATCAATCACTGTCGCTGGCGCGCAGTGATGCGGGAGTCTTCAGCTTTGACGTGAAAGAGAAATAGCCATGCTCTACAAGCGCAATCCGCAACTCAACAAGAACGGCGAGTTGGTGCATTTGCTGTCACTCGAGGGCTTGCCCAAGGCGACACTGACACACATCCTGGACACCGCAACCAACTTCGTGTCGGTCAATGACCGCGATGTCAAAAAGGTTCCTCTGCTGCGTGGCAAAAGCGTGTTCAACCTGTTCTTCGAGAACTCGACGCGCACCCGCACGACATTTGAGATTGCTGCCAAACGGCTCTCTGCGGATGTCATCAACCTCGACATCGCGCGCTCCAGCGCATCCAAAGGTGAAACGCTGCTCGACACCATCGCCAACCTGAGTGCCATGGCGGCCGACCTGTTTGTGGTGCGTCACAGTGAATCCGGTGCGCCCTACCTGATTGCCCAGCATGTGGCGCCCCATGTGCATGTGATCAATGCCGGCGACGGACGCCATGCCCACCCGACCCAGGGTTTGCTAGACATGTTCACCATTCGCCACTATAAGAAGGACTTTTCCAATCTGACAGTGGCCATCGTGGGCGATGTACTGCACTCCCGCGTCGCCCGATCCGATATCCACGCGCTG
>CAJBVC010000386.1 GCA_903958915.1 uncultured beta proteobacterium | reverse complement strand
GGCCTCCCATCCCGTCATCGCGCACAAACGTCTGAGCCGCGCGGTGCGCGAACAGGTGCGCGCAGCATTCATCGCCATGGGTGAAACCAGCGCAGGCCGCGCATTGCTGCTGCGTGTGCCGTTTGACCGCGTCGGCCAGGCAACGGCAGAAGACTATCTGTCTCTCAAGCGTATGGGGCTTGAGAAGTTTTATGTTCCCAATTAGGCTGCCCACCCGGCTGCAACACAAACTGCTGGCGCCCTTTCTGGGTGCCATGCTCGTCTTCGCCTTGGGCCTGCATTTGATCTGGTTGCCCGCGCGACTTGCCGATGTGCAAGCCAAATTTCTTCTCAACCAAACCAGCCGACTGGCTGTCATGAAACCTGCCCTGACCGGAATGCTGCTGAGCGACGATCTGGTACAGGTGCACACCCTGTTGGCACAGACTGCGCAGGACATTCCGCAGTGGCTGGAGATCAGGCTCGAGGATGCGCAGGGCAAGCGCCTGTACCCGCTGGAGCCGCCGGCAGCAGTCGACAAGCCCGAGATCATGTGGATTGAGAGTGCGCTGACGTACCAGGCGATGCCCCTGGGTCGTCTGCACGTCGCCCTGGACCCCACCGACGAACTCAGCGCGGAGGCACGTCGTATCTGGAATCTGGAGCGTGTCTTGCTGGCAATCGTGCTGGTCACCACGGGGTTCTTCCTGTGGCTGCAAAATTTGCTATTGGTAAGACCCCTGCGACAACTGGCCCTGGCCGCCACGCGCATGGCCGACAGCGACTTCAGCGTGGCCCTGCCGACCTTGCGCGAGGACGAGATGGGCCAGCTGATCCGTGCTTTTGACACCATGCGCAAACACCGCCAAACCGCTGAAACGGCGCTGCTTGAAGCTACCCAACGCAGCCAGGCCGCGCAAGCGCAAGCGGAAAGCACAAAGAACCTGCTGCACGAAGCCATCAGCCATGTCGCCCTGGGGTTCACGGTCTACGATGCGCAGGACCGACTGGTACTTTGCAATGAGGCCTATCGGACGATTTACGAAACCAGCCGGGATCTGCTGGTTCCTGGCGCGACCTTCGAGGATATCGTTCGTCAGGGTGCGATGCGCGGCCAATACCCCGCAGCGCAGGGTCGCATCGAAGAGTGGGTGCGTGAGCGGGTGCAGCTACACCAGTCGGCCAACGGCGAAATTGTCGAACAGCAGCTGGGAGACGGACGCTGGCTGATGATCACCGAGTTCCGCACACCCAGCGGTTACATCGCAGGCAACCGGGTCGACATTACCGTTCTCAAGCAAACCGTGCGCGCGCTGGCGGAAAGCGAACAGCGATGGGAACTGGCCGTGAGCGGGGCCAACGATGGAATCTGGGACTGGAACCCGCAGACCAACGATGTCTTCTTCTCCGAACGGTGGAAGTCCATGCTGGGCTACCGTGGCGACGAAATCGGCAACCGGGTGGATGAGTGGACCAGCCGCGTGCATCCGGACGACTTGGAACACACCATGGAGGAGTTGCAACGCCACCTGCGCGGCGAGACCGACTTTTACCAATGCGAGCACCGCCTGCGCCGCAAGGACGGCAGCTACATCTGGATCCTCGATCGAGGGCGCGCACTGATCGACGCCAACGGCAAGGCAGTGAGAGTGTCTGGTTCACACAGCGACGTTACCGAACGGCGTGCGGTAGAAGAGCGCGAACGTGAGCATGCCGGACAACTCAAAGCAATATTCGCACTCAGTCCCGACGGCTTTGTTTCTTTTGACCAGGAACGTCAGGTCAAATATGCCAGTCC
>CAJBVC010000385.1 GCA_903958915.1 uncultured beta proteobacterium | reverse complement strand
CGTAGCCATTTTTCATTAGCACCAGTTTGGCCATTCCACTGCGTGTTCCGCTTGCACAGCAAAGCACAACGGGGGCAGACTTGGGTATCTCACCGAGCCGGCTTCCCAATTCCTGGAGTGGGATGTTGATCGTTCCGGGAGCATTACCACTTGCAAACTCTGCGGCCGATCTGACGTCGACAAAAATCGCACCGTCCTTCTTGAGTTGGGGTAGCAAGCCCCTGACTCGCCGTGAATTCCACCACTTGTAGGCAAACCAAAGACCCAAGGCCATGAATGGCCAGTAATTTTTAAGGAGATCCAGAAAACTCATACTACTTCCCGATGAATGACGCTGTGGATAGGGCGCGAGATGTCGCCAATGCGATGAGCTTATTTGCGCAGAAAGGTCAAAAGCTTACCTAAAAACTCACTCGCAGTTCATACGATGCCGATGGATCGCACTTTCAACGAAAAAACCCCCATCTGTCGGTCGGAAATCATCAAGCCAAATTGACGAACGAGGGCAGGATCCAGGCCGGGTGCGTCAGGTACGGGGCGTCCTCGGAAAGTTGCAGTGAACTGCGATACCGGCAAATCCACGAAGGTCCAAACACCAGTTGGTGCCAAAAATGCAGCCTGATAGACGACGCCATCGAAGCTGTCACCCATGCGAAGATTGAAGTTGTAGCGCTTGCCATCGCCGTTGACGCTCAACACATAAGCGTTGGCACTCTTGACGCCTAGATCCATTGCGTGCGTTCGCACCGATGCAAAACCACCGTTGTTATCGGCCTTGACCACGCCTTCAAAAATAGCGTGTCCAGTTGGGTCATACCGCAGACTGCTTGTTGAACATCCCCCCATCACCCGGTCATCGACAGATTGCCATGCAGTGACCGAATCCGAATTGGTAAAGAGAAAGAGGTCGCTAGGCATGACGCCATTGTGTGCCACTAAGGACCACCTGAGCCACAATGCAGCAATGAGCACATTCCAGCCCTACCTTAGCGAAACGGAAGCTCCAACCCGCGCAGAGGTTGATGCGCTGCATGGTCTAACACTTCTCGAGTTCGGCACAGACTGGTGCAGCCACTGCCGTGCTGCCCAGTCTGCACTGGCCGAGGTTCTGTTACAGAAACCCCAATGGATCCACTTCAAGATCGAAGACGGACCAGGACGTCAGCTTGGCCGCAGCTACCACATTAAACTATGGCCCACGCTGGTGCTGCTTCAGGACGGAAAAGAGATATCTCGCCTGGTCCGTCCGACACAAGCCGGTGACATTGCTACCGCGCTGAACATCGCATGATCGCGTCAGCCCTTGCGGTACTGCATGTGCGAATGGAAGTCATCGTTGGACCTACGGTCAATGCGTTGCAATCTGTTCAAGTCCGTCGACGTTGGTTTTGCAGCCGCGTTTGTCACGCCACAACCTTTAACGGAAAAGGTGGCGCTGGATTGCAGTAGATGCCGGGTGAGTACGTCATGCCGCAAACCGCACGGATAACCGTGGACCGGATATAGAAATAGTCCTTCCGCTCGCACTGCGAAAAAGCCGAACATCAGAAATTTGCACGCAAGTTTTACCGCAATCCAGCACGCCAGGCGCGAAGAAAATCTTGCACCTCCTCCGTGGGTCGATGCGGCTCCTTCCAATACTCGCTGCAGTCTGACTTACGTCCAAGCAATTTCATATTGACCAACTCCCGTCGCAACGTTGCCTGGTCGCCAAAGGTGTGGAAAGCATTGGTGATGGCGTTTACTTCCTTCTCCGTGTATTTCCGATTTGCCATGAATTTGGTCCACAGAGCCCACATGGTCATTTGCTGGACAGATAACTTGTTAGGGAGCCGAACAAGCCTGCCAGCATCGTCAAACTGGATAAGTGCCTTGCGCACCGTTGCCGACATCGACGCCAGGCTAGCAGGACCTGATGCTACGTTGTCGACGGAAATTTCCTTCGTTGGCTGTGCTGCTCCAGAGGACGATACCGTCGGAGCAGTTTTCTTGAGCGTAGCGAAGTTTCGCAGACCCACTGCGCGGGCCAGCAGGTTCAGGAGTTCTACGTGGGAAGGTGGCGGCTTACCAGCGGCATGGCGCTCGTCGAGAAAGCTCTTGAGCGTTT
>CAJBVC010000384.1 GCA_903958915.1 uncultured beta proteobacterium | reverse complement strand
GTGGCGCACATACTCGACACCTGCCGGACGGTCGCTGTAGTCGGGCTCTCGCCCAAACCCCACCGCGACAGTTTTGAAGTAGCCCAGTATATGCAGGCACAGGGGTGGCGCATTATCCCGATCAATCCCAATGCCGCGGCTATTCTGGGGGAAAAAGCGTACCCCAGCCTGCGCGAGGCCGCCGAGCATGAGCACATCGGGTTGGTCAATGTATTTCGTAATAGTGCCGACGTGCCCCCTGTCGTGGACGACGCCATCGCCATCGGCGCCACTGCTATATGGCTTCAGTTGGGGATCAATCACGAAGCCAGCGCTGCACGGGCGCGCCAGGCTGGCATGATGGTGGTACAGAACAAGTGCATTCTGGTTGAGCATCGCCGCCATTACCGGGGCCGCTAACTGCGACAATCGGGGGATGAAACCTCCCGCTCCTACCCCCAGCACTACCGGTGCACCCGACCCCACCTTCGCCAATCTGCACAACGACCGCTTTTTGCGCGCGTGTCTGCGCCAGTCCACCGACTACACGCCGTTGTGGCTGATGCGCCAGGCCGGGCGTTACCTCCCTGAGTACTGTGCCACGCGGGCCAAAGCTGGCAGTTTCATGGGCCTGGCCACCAACCGGGACTTCGCCACCGAAGTCACCCTGCAGCCGCTGGACCGTTACCCTCTCGATGCGGCGATCCTCTTTTCTGACATTCTGACGGTTCCCGATGCCATGGGCCTGGGCCTCACCTTTGCGGCAGGAGAGGGCCCCCGCTTTGCCACCGCCGTTCGCGACGAGGCTGCGGTTGCCAAACTGGCGGTTCCCGACATGGCCAAGTTGCAGTACGTTTTTGACGCAGTGTCCAGCATCCGCAAGGCACTCGTGCAAAACGGCAAGGCGCGGGTGCCGCTCATCGGTTTTTCCGGCAGCCCCTGGACGCTGGCGTGTTACATGGTCGAGGGAGCAGGCTCGGACGACTACCGCCAGGTCAAGACCATGCTGTACGCTCGTCCAGACCTGATGCACCGCATTCTGTCCATCAATGCGGATGCGGTTGCGGCCTACCTGAATGCGCAAATCGATGCTGGTGCCCAAGCCGTGATGGTGTTTGACAGCTGGGGCGGCGTGCTCGCCGACGGCGCATTCCAGGAGTTTTCCTTGTCCTACACCGCTCGGGTGCTGGCGCAACTCAAGCGCAACGGACCCTTGGGAGAAACCATCCCACGTATCGTATTCACCAAGGGTGGTGGCATGTGGTTGCAAGACATGGGAGAACTCGACTGCGAGGTGCTGGGACTGGACTGGACCGTCAACCTGGCGCGAGCACGGGCCCTGGTGGGAGGTACCGATCGGCGACCGGGCAAGGCCCTGCAAGGCAACATTGACCCCAATGTACTTTTTGCGCCTCCGCAACAGATTGCACTTGAAGTGGCCAAAGTTCTGGACAGTTTTGGTAAACCGCACCAGGGACCTGGCACGGGGCCCACACACATTTTTAACCTGGGGCACGGTATCAGTCAGTACACACCGCCAGAACACGTGGCGGCTTTGGTCGAGGCGGTACACAGCCATTCACGCGCCATGCGGGGCTAAACCCTGCTTACCACTTTTTAGGCCTGATATTGACCTGGCATCTTGCACTTATGCACAAAAATGGGTAAGCGAGGGTTTTCACCACCCCTGCCACATGGGAAATCGCTACAAAACCCATAGCGAACGTAAGTGCTTGATTTATATAGGTTTTGAAAGTTGCTTTTTTTCCGGGCATTCCGTCCAAAGCCTTGAAAATCAAGGCTTTGGCGAGCCTCAGAACCATATATCAACAAAGTTATCCACAGATTCCGTGAATGCCGTGTAAAGGTTATAGAAATCAAGCACTTAGCCTCGTTTCCTCAAGATGACATGAACAAATTGCCACAAGTCGGTTTTTGCCATGTAAAACAGGACTCATGATGCATTGGCTGTGTGTTCTGGTTCAAACCCCTGCACATGCGTCGCTCGGGTCGGTGCTGAGCTACCAATATGCGACCTTGTTGACGCCAGGAACGCTGGTGCGCGTTCCCTTGGGCAAGCGCGAAACCTTGGGTGTCGTGTGGGATGCCGAGGCAGCCGGTGCCACCGGTGAAGTGGACCCTGGCAAAGTCAAGCACATCGCGGGTGTTTTGGAAGGTATTGCGCCACTGAGCGCTCACTGGCAGCAGTTGCTGGGTTTCGCGGCGCAGTATTACCAGCGCTCGGTGGGCGAAGTCGCCTTGGCGGCCCTGCCGCCCCAGTTGCGGGAGATGTCGGCAGTGCAGGTGCAACGCCGATTGAAACGCACGACGACTGAGTCTCACCGCCCCGACGAAACATCCCAACCGTGCGCCCCTGTATTGACCTCAGAGCAAACCCGGGTGATTGACCAGATACAGGCCCATGCCGGACCATTCTTGTTGTTTGGTGCCACCGGAAGCGGCAAGACAGAGGTGTACCTGCAGTGCGTGCAGACACTGCTGGAGCGCGACGAACACGCGCAGGCACTGGTGATGGTGCCTGAGATCAACCTCACACCCCACCTGGAACAGCGGTTTCGAGCGCGATTTGCGCCACGTTATGGCGCTGCATCGGTGGTTTCGTTGCACAGTGGCATGACCAACCCGCAGCGGCTCAAGAGCTGGCTTTCAG
>CAJBVC010000383.1 GCA_903958915.1 uncultured beta proteobacterium | reverse complement strand
TCCAGCAGCAGTACACCCATGGCCATGGTCGACATCGGGCCGACCATACCCACCTGGGCGGCCAGACCCGCACCCACCCGCTCGATAGCCATCATGACCAGCACCACCGGCACCACGGTGCACAAGGTGGCGTTAAGAACGGAGAGCCACACCACCTCGGGCGCAACCAGCCACACCGAGGCCAGGGGTCGCAACACCACGAACTGCGTGATACACAGCACGCACGCAACGCTGGTCGCCAGACCCACCAGGCGCATAGAGCCCAGCCGCTGGACCATTTCGCCGCTGTAAAAAAGATACAGCGCATAACTCACGGCACTGAGGAACACCAACGCCGCACCAAGCGCAACATCGGGCCCCTGCAGATTGACTTCATGTCCGAAGACCAGCAGCACGCCTGCGTAGCTGATGGCCATGCCAATGCCCTGGCGACGACCGATAGCGCGCCGATACAGGACCAGGCCGAGTAACAAAACCAGCGTTGGATTGAGGTACAGAATGAGGCGCTCAAGGGATGCCGTGATGTACTGCAACCCGGCAAAATCCAGAAAACTGGCCAGGTAGTAGCCGGTCACACCCAGCCAGAGAATTCCCAGCCGGTCCCGTCCCGTTAAGGCGGACGGTTTGCGCAGCGCACTGTGGCGACTGGCCCACCAACTCATCACCACAAAGAACGGCAAGGCAAACAGCATGCGCAGCATGATGAGCGTGACCGCATCGACACCGTGGCGATAAGCCAATTTGACGATGATGGCCTTGCCGCTGAAAGCGATCGCACCCAGGCCTGCCAGTGCCAGGCCACTGGCGAGAGTAGGAGTAACGGGGCGCGCGAGGTTCACAGCAGGCATGTCGGGAAACTACCCATTGTCGCTGCTCGACATGCAGGGACAATCGCCGACATTCTTTGAACACCCCTGACCATAGGCTGATGCATGCGCCCTGATTCCCCGACAGCGACCGTTCCGACCATGCTGGACGTGGAGGCTTCGGGTTTCGGGCGCAAGAGTTATCCGATTGAAGTGGGATTCGTCCTGCCCGATGGCCGCGCGTACTGCACGCTCATCCGCCCGGAACCGGAGTGGACACACTGGGATGCCCAGGCGGAAGCGACGCACCACATCCCCCGCGCCATTGTGCTGGAGCGGGGTCTGCCCGTGCACGATGTGGCGCTGTCAATCAACCAGCAACTCGCCGGCCAAACGGTGTACTCCGACGGCTGGGCCAACGACTACAGTTGGCTGGGCGCCTTGTTCGATGCGGCAGACATGACCCCCTCGTTTCGACTGGAAAACCTGCGCGCCCTGCTCAGTGAAGTCGAAGCCGACCAGTGGCACAACGTCAAGGCCCAGGTGGCACAGGAAAACGCAACGCAACGCCACCGCGCCAGTTCCGACGCCAAGTTGCTGCACTTGACGCTACTGCGGCTGCGCGAAGTGCAGGCGACCGCTAGCAAACCCTCTGCCTAGGCAGCCCCCAACGCGCCGATTGCAACTGGTCGTCGTGGTGATCCGACCTGTCTGCCGCGAGCCACTTCGTGCTGCTTTCTGATGCCCAAGAGCCCTGCAGTAACATCAACGACAATTTCAACCCAGATTGCGGAGTACCCATGGCCATCACTGTTGCCATCGAACTAGGATACGAATTCGACGTGAAAGCGTCGGCCAACGAAGTTTTTGAAGTTTTGGCCGATGTACCGGTCTCTGCGAGCTTTTACCCCAAGGTCGACAAACTGACCGATCTGGGTGAGGGAGCCTACCGCTGGGAAATGGCAAAAATCGGCATTGGTCAGGCTTATATCCAAACCGTCTATGCCTCGCGATATATCTCCAACAAGGCCAAGCGTACGGTGGAGTGGGTACCTGTTGCGGATGAAGGCAACGCCAGGGTTTCAGGCAACTGGAAGATCACCGACAACAAGAAATCCACCAACGTGGTTTTGTCGATCAACGCAGAACTGACCGTGCCCCTGCCTGCCTTGATGAAGGTGGTGGTTACTCCGCTGGTGGAGGCGGAGTTCGAAAAACTGACCGAACAGTACATTGACAACCTGACCCAACGATTTGGTGGAGAAATTTGAGAATGACCATGCATCGCGTCGCCATCAGCAGTACGGGCATCTTTACGCCCCCAGAAGTCATCTCCAATGAAGAGCTGGTAGAGGCCTACAACGCCTATGCCCATCTGGAGAACGAAAAATACGCCGCAGAAATTGCCGCCGGGACCCGTGTGGCCCTGACCGACTCCAATGTGGAGTTTATTGAAAAGGCGTCTGGCATCAAGCGCCGCTACGTGATGAACAAGTCAGGGGTGCTCGACCCGCACCGCATGCGCCCAAAGTTTGCGACCCGTCCCGACGGCGAGTTGTCGCTGATGGCGGAAATCGGTGTGAAAGCGGCTCAAGATGCGTTGCAGGCTGCGGGTAAGACCGCTGCCGATGTGGATGGCTTGATCTGTGCAGCGGCCAATATGCAGCGTCCTTACCCCGCCATGGGTGTTGAAATTCAAACTGCCCTGGGCATCCAGGGATATGCCTTTGACATGAATGTGGCTTGCTCTTCAGCAACCTTTGCCCTGGAACTGGCCTTTAACGCGGTGCGATCGGGTTCAGCGCGGGCCATCCTGGTTATCAACCCGGAGATCACCTCGGCACACCTGGCCTGGAAAGATCGCGATTGCCATTTCATTTTTGGCGATGTCTGCACTGCCATTCTGGTGGAGCGACTCGATCTTGCCCCGGCGGGCGCCTTCGAGATTCTGGGCACCCGGCTGCTGAGCAGCTTTTCCAACAACATTCGCAACAACTTTGGTTTCATGTCGCAAGCCGAAGACCGTGACCCGGACGACCGTGACCAACTGTTCCGTCAGGAAGGCCGCAAGGTGTTCAAGGAAGTGTGTCCTATGGCGGCCGAGCACATTGCCGGCCATCTGAGATCGCATGACCTGACCCCCGAACGCGTTCGCCGCTTCTGGTTGCACCAGGCCAATCTGGCCATGAACCAGCTGATCAGTCGCAAACTGCTGGGGCGCGATGCAAGTCTGGATGATGCGCCCGTCATCCTGGACGAATTTGCCAATACCGCATCAGCCGGATCGATCATCGCCTTTCACCGTCACCATGCCGATTTCAAGACCGGCGAGGTGGGTGTGATCTGCTCTTTTGGTGCTGGCTACTCGATCGGTAGCGTGATCGTCCAGCGCTTGTAGGGTGAATACCGCACGCCGATTGCCCGGCGCGCATCAACCCAAAGTACGCTTCAGACGGATTTCCTCAATCCTGGCGGCGCCCATGGGGACGGTCTTGGCGCTATTGAGTTCGCGCTTGAAGCCGGCAAGCTCGTGAAAGCGCATGGCGCGCTCGTTGGCGATCGGGACCCACACCGTGACATGGGTACACCCCTCCTCTTGCAGACCTTCACGGGCAGCGTCCCAAAGGGCCAAGCCAACCCCCTTACCCCAGGCACTGGGCGTCACATAGATCGCCCATAGCTCGCCCATCGTCGGTGGTGTTCCAGGGTCGCGAGACCGGTCAAAACCGACAAAACCCACAATTTTCTCGTCATCCAGTGCCACATGGACCTGTGGCTCGCTGTATTCGATCGCTTCACGCCAATAGGCCTGGCGCTTGTCCAGCGCTGGCAATACCAGCGCTGTATCGGTAATCAGCGATTTGAAAGCCTCGCGGGCGGTGGAATTGTGCAATTCGGCGATGCTCTTGGCATCGCGCAAGGTCGCCGGACGGACCTTGAAAGTAGTCGTGCTGGACATCAATGACAGTCAACCTGAAACGGCAAATTTGTAAAAAGGGCTCCATTGTCGCCGCAAATGCTGCCACTACACCTCGCCTCCCTGCGGCACTTAGGGTCAACACTGTTGTCAGGCAGCGACCATCCGTCAAGAATGGGCACTTCAATTCATGCACAGAACCTATGACCGATTCCATCACCGTAGCACCCGAAGATCTGCCACTGGCATGCCTGTACCGATGGGAGCAGTCGCAGGGAGACCGGGTGTACTTGACCCAGCCAACCGGCGCCGGCGGGCTACTCGATATCACTTGGCACGAGGCGGCCGACCAGGTCCGTCGCATGGCGGGCTGGATCGCTCACCAACAGTGGCCCGCCGGAAGTCGAATCGCCATTCTGGGAAAAAACAGCGCGCACTGGATTCTTGCGGATCTGGCGATTCTGATGGCAGGACACATTTCAGTGCCGATCTACCCTACGTTCAGTGCCGAATCGCTGCGCTACATTCTCGAACACAGCGAGGCGCGCGCCTGCTTTGTCGGCAAGATGGACGATGTCGGCAGCCTCGCACAGGGTATCCCGGCGGGCTGCATGCTGCTGGCTCTGCCCCTTGCGCCGGCCATCGAAGCATTGCAATGGGAGGTGCTGATTGCACAACAGCCGCCCTGGCAAGGAGCCGTCGCACCCGACCCCGATGCGGTCTGCACCATCATTTATACGTCAGGTACCACTGGAAAACCCAAGGGTGTGGTGCACTCCTACCGTAGCATGGCGTGGGGTGTCACAAGTGCTACCCGTCGTGTCCAAATGGATTCCAGCGACCGTTATATTTCCTATCTGCCGCTGGCCCATGTGGCGGAGCGCATGCTGATCGAGCAGGCATCGCTGCGCTATGGTGGCCGTGTATTTTTCGCAGAGGCTCTGGACACGTTTGTATCCGACTTGCAGCGTGCACGCCCGACCATCTTTTTTTCTGTGCCTCGGCTGTGGGTCAAGTTCCAGCATGGTGTGCACGCCAAGATGCCTGCCGCCAAACTGGACCGCCTCCTGTCGCTGCCACTGGTGGGCTGGTTTGTTCGAAAGAAGATTCTGAAGGGTCTGGGACTGGACCGCTGCCGACTGGCGGCCGGTGGCGCAGCCCCCATGCCCCACGACGTGCTGAACTGGTATCGCCGTTTGGGGCTGGACCTCATCGAGGTTTACGGCATGACAGAAAACTGCGGTGTTTCGCACTCCACCTTGCCAGGCTCGGACCCCGTTGGCACGGTAGGGCTGCCTTACGAAGATGTAAAGTGCCGCATCGACCCCGACAGCGGTGAAGTGCAGATGCATTGCCAGGCGCTGATGCAGGGTTACTACCGCGATCCTGAGCAGACCACGCTGGCGCTTGGCAGCGACGGCTGGTTGCGCACGGGCGACAAAGGTGCTATCGATGCGCAAGGCTATTTGCGCATTACCGGACGCGTCAAAGATATCTTTAAAACCAGCAAAGGCAAGTACGTGGCACCAGCCCCCATTGAGGACCTGTTGATCATGCACGACGACATTGAAGCCTGCACGGTAACCGGCGCCCATCTGCCGCAACCTCTGGCGCTGGTCATGCTGTCTCAGGATGCAGTCGCAAGAATCCAGGGCGATGCGGAAAAACTGGCCCTGGAGGAAGCGCTCCAGTGCCACTTGCGCGATGTAAATGCCCAACTCGAGCCCCACGAACGATTGGATCTGCTGGCAGTTGTACAAACCGCGTGGACCCCCGAAAATGGCTTTGTGACGCCCACGCTGAAGGTCAAGCGCCACCGTATCGAAGAGTACTACGGCCCGCACTATGCGCACTGGCAGAAACAGGGCCAGCCAATCGTCTGGGTCACGGGCTAAACTTGACGGCCCATGACCCGCCTCGCCCATCGAAGGAAACTCCAGCTCCCAGTACGGTATCCACCGCGCTCCGACAGCCGCTCTCTGCCGACGGGGCAGGATCTTATCGTTGCCGGCTACCCTCCGGCGCAAATGATCGAAGACTTGCGCAAGTACCAGGCCGAACTAGAGGTTCAGAATCAGGCGCTGCGCTACAGCCAGCAAGAAGCCGAAGGCGCCTCTGAGCGTTTTGCCACCCTGTTTTCCAACGTCCCATTGGCGTTGATGGTGGTTGACGAAGAGGGGCTTGTACTGGCAAGCAACGCAATGGCGTTGCGGTTGTTTCAACCCCGGGAAAGTGATCAGCCGCTTAACTTCTTGCTGCCCTTTGTCAGCGCCGGGCACACCGATGTGGTGGCAGTTGCTTTTCTCAGTGCCAAGGCAGAAGGTACCAGCGAGGTCAGCGAAGTGGTGTTCCTCGCCGGGTCGCACGGCACGTTCAGCGGCGACTTGCATATCGCGCGCATCGAGAACCCGCAGGATGAGTTGGCACACTTTATTTGCGCCATCATCGACCAGGGTCCCCTGCTGGCGCAAAGGCGCGCCCTGCAGGAAAGCGCCGTGGTGCTGCGCCAGCGCAATGAGGCTCTGCTTCTGAGTGAAACACGCATGGCGGCTGTGATCAATTCATCGCTCGATGCCATCCTGTGTGTTGACGAAGCCCAGCGCATCACCGTGTTCAACCCGGCCGCTACCACCCTGTTTGGATGTCCTGCCGAGAAGGCGTTCGGCAATCCCCTGGGAAGATTCTTGCCAGCTGTTGAAGGCGCCCTGAAGACCACCCAGGTTCCAGCACAAACCATCTTGGGTGAGTTTCAGGCCAAGACGCTGGACGGCAAGGAAATCTTTGTTGAGATCAGCGTGTCGGTGGAGCGGCCGCGTGAGGGACATGCACTGCAAGGTTCTATCACCACTCTGTTCGTGCGCGATCTCACCGCAAGAAAACAGGCCGAGATGCAGCGCGCAGCCCTTGAGACGCAGTTGCGGGAGTCGCAAAAAATGCAGGCCATGGGTACCATGGCTGGCGGCATAGCGCATGATTTCAACAATATTTTGAGCGCCATACTGGGTAACGTGGGACTCGCCAAACAGGATATTGATCAAGCATCGCCCGCCACCACCAGCCTGCTCGAAATCGAAAAGGCCGGGCGTCGTGCGCGCGATCTGGTTCGGCAAATCCTGACCTTCAGCCGCAACGAAGTGCCCAAACGCACGCCTATCCATCTTGCCGAAGTGGTCCATGAAACGGCGCGCCTGGCCAAGGTGACGCTGCCGCCTTCGGTCGAGCTGCAAACAACGATTACCGATGATTCCTGTGCCGTTCTTGCCGATGCGACGCAGGTGGAGCAGGCACTTCTGAACCTGTGTACCAATGCCATTCTTGCCATTGGCAGCAGCAAAGGAAAAGTGGGCATTGAGCTCGCCAATGCGAACATGGTCCAGCCACTGGCCGGGCAAATCGGTCTGCATCCGGGCCGCTATGTCACGCTGTTGGTGCGTGACACAGGCACCGGCATGTCGGCAGCCACACTGGCGCGCATCTTCGAGCCCTTCTTTACGACCAGGGAAGTTGGGCAGGGCACCGGGTTGGGTCTGTCGGTGGTGCACGGCATCATGCAAACCCACCAAGGCGCCGTTAATGTGGAGAGTGCACCCGGCGCTGGCAGTGTGTTTACCCTTTACTTTCCAGTGACGACGGAATCGGTTGAAACCATCGAAGCGGTCGCGGCGCCAACCAGGGTGGAGGGGCGGGGCCAGCATGTGATGTACGTCGATGACGACCTGGCACTGGTCTTTTTGATCAAACGGGTTCTGACCCGCAAGGGGTTTATCGTGACTACCTTCACCGACCCCAACGCAGCGCGTGCCGCACTCGAAGAAACGCCCTACCATTTCGACCTGCTGGTGACCGACTACAACATGCCCGGCTATAGCGGCCTGGATCTGTTGCGTGAGGCCAAGACGATTCGACCGGATCTGCCAGTCGCCCTTGCCTCCGGCTACGTGACACCTGAGCTCGAACGCCTGGCAATCCAGGAAGGCGCCAGTGCACTCATTTACAAACCCAACGACGTCAACGAACTGTGCGAGACCGTGCAACGACTGATTGCACAGCGACGTGACCGGTGAAATTCCGCCAGGAGCCGACGGCATCGAGCTGGTCTATGTCGATGAGGCAATCATCGTCGTTGACAAGCCAGCCGGTCTTTTATCGGTGCCAGGACGGGGGCCCGACAAGCAGGATTGTCTCAGTCGCCGTGTAGCAATGGCGTACAACGATGCGCTGGTGGTGCATCGGCTGGACATGGCAACCTCCGGGCTGCTGGTCATGGCCCGTTCACCAGAGTCGCAGCGCGCGCTGGGTCTGGCATTTGCATCGCGCACAGTGCGCAAACGCTACATAGCGGTGGTCGACGGCTGCCTGCAGCCAACGGACGAACCATGGCAAACGATCAATCTTCCAATTCAGGTCGACTGGCCTAATCGTCCCATGCGGATCGTCGCAATGCAGGGCGGCCAGCAAAGTGTTACCCGTCTGCGTGTTCTCACAGCGGACCACCGCCGTAAGACCACTCGTGTTGAACTGGAACCGCTGACAGGACGCACCCATCAACTGCGTGTGCATCTGCAAGCCATTGGCCACCCGATCCTCGGTGACGCACTGTACAACCACCATCCTGAAGCGCATGGCGCCACACGATTGCTGTTGCACTCCCAGGATTTGTCTTTTGCGCATCCGGTCACAGCGGCCGCAATGCAGTTCACCAGCCCTGCCCCGTTTTGAAATTGTGCCGGGCAGAAACCCTTTGCCCGCTGCACAACGAGTGAGCGCCTAAAATACCGAGGTGACCGCACTACTCAACGCCGACTTGCACTGCCACTCTGTGGTGTCCGATGGAACACTGACGCCGGAAGCACTGGCTGCGCGCGCCCACGGCAACGGGGTGCAACTGTGGGCATTGACCGACCACGATGAACTGGGCGGACAGGAACGTGCTGCTACAGCTGCCAAAACCCTCGGCATGGCTTACCTCACAGGCGTCGAAATTTCGGTGACGTTCATTGGCCAAACGGTGCACATTGTGGGACTGGGCATGGATACGAGCCATCCCGCGCTGGTGGACGGGCTGCGCCAGACCCGTGGTGGGCGCGAGCAGCGCGCACATGAAATGTCTGACGGCCTGGCTCGTGTCGGCATCCGGGGCGCATTTGAAGGCGCTTTGAAGTTTGTCGGTAACCCCGACCTGATTTCCCGCACCCACTTTGCCCGCTTTTTGGTGGAAACCGGTGTTTGCAAGGAAACCAACGAGGTCTTTCGCAAGTTTTTGACCGAAGGCAAGCCCGGCTTTGTACCGCACCGCTGGGCGTCTTTGCAAAATGCGGTGGAATGGATCACGCAAGCCGGTGGCATGGCCATCATTGCCCACCCGGCTCGGTACCGGTTTACTCCGAATGAAGAGTTCGCGCTGTTTACTGAATTCAAGGCCCATGGTGGACTGGGTGTGGAAGTTGTTACGGGCAGCCACAGTGCGGCAGAGTACCTGACCTATGCCGACGCTGCCCGCGAGTTTGGGCTGGCGGCGTCACGGGGCAGCGATTTCCATAGCCCACAGGAAAGCCACACCGAGTTGGGCACATTGCCTTTCCTGCCCTCCAACCTCACACCCGTGTGGGAGCCACTGGCTTCGCGAATTCAATAACATGGCGCAGTACTTTGAAGTTCACCCGGAGAATCCCCAAGTCCGACTCCTGAAACAGGCCGTTGCACTGCTGGAAAAGGGGGGAGTGATCGCGGTGCCTACCGACTCCAGCTATGCCCTGGTTTGCCAGATCGACGACAAGGCGGCGGCAGACAACCTGCGCCGTATCCGTGGTGTCGATGAGAAACACCACCTGACCCTGCTGTGCCGCGACCTGAGTGAACTGGCAGCCTATGCCCGCGTCGACAATCGCCAGTACCGGTTGTTGAAATCTGCCACACCTGGCCCGTTCACGTTCATTCTGGAGGCCAGCAAGGAAGTACCGCGTCGGGTCAGCCATCCATCGCGCAAGACAATTGGTTTGCGCGTGCCCGACCACAAGGCACTGCAAGCGCTGCTCGAACTTCACGCCACCCCCTTTTTGGCAACCACCTTGATCGCCGAGGGTGAAATCCATCCGATGAACGACGCCCAGGAAATTCGCGACCGCTACGAGCGTCTGATCGCTGGTGTAGTCGACGCCGGCGCCTGCGCCCAGGAACCCACCACCGTCGTCGATCTGACCGATTCAGAGCCCCAGATCATTCGACAGGGTCGCGGCGATATTTCCCTGCTCGGACTTTAGGCAACCACTGGCACCGTCCAGCAACCAACTCGGAAATAACCCCTTTGGATCTCGCTCACACCATTCAACTCATTGCGCTGTACGCGCTGCCCGTCATTTTTGCGATCACGATCCATGAAGCTGCGCATGGCTATGCCGCACGCTACTTTGGGGATGACACGGCCTGGAAGATGGGGCGCGTCACGCTCAATCCACTCAAGCACATTGATCCGTTTGGAACGATCCTCCTGCCACTGGTCCTGATATTGATTTCCAGCCCCTTCATTTTGGGTGCTGCGAAACCAGTGCCGGTCAGATTTGGCAATTTGCGCCATCCCAAGCGGGACATGATTTGGGTAGCCTTGGCTGGTCCAGCGTCGAATTTGGTTCAAGCGGCTATCTGGCAGACTGCGCTCATCCTGTTGAGCGCGTCCGGCGTGTCGGAGCCATTCCTTATCGAAATGTGCCAAGGTGGCATTGTGGTAAATCTGGTGTTCTTTGCTTTCAACCTGATTCCGCTGCCACCGCTGGATGGCGGGCGTATTCTGGTTGGGCTGCTGCCAACACGCCAGGCCATGCTGGTGGCACGTGTCGAACCCTGGGGGTTCATGCTGCTGATCGCAATCATGATCTTCCTGCCCTCGGCGTACAGCTTGTGGATGCGACCTGTCATAGCCGTAGCTTCGACCATGATCGACATCGTGCTGACGCCTTTGATTCTGCTGATACAGTAAATTTTCTTCACAAACATGCAATCTGTCCGCTTCCTCACTGGCATTACCACCTCGGGCACCCCGCATCTTGGCAACTATGTCGGCTCCATTCGTCCGGCCGTTCGTGCCAGTTTGACCGCGGGCGTAGAGAGCTTCTATTTCCTGGCGGACTACCACTCCCTGATCAAGATCGATGAGCCCGAACGCATCCAGCGCTCGACGCTCGAAATTGCCGCCAGCTGGTTGGCGGCAGGCCTGGACCCCGAGCGGGTGACGTTTTACCGGCAGTCGGACATCCCGGAAATCCCTGAACTCACCTGGTTTTTGACCTGTGTGACGGGCAAGGGCGTGCTCAACCGGGCGCATGCCTATAAGGCTGCCGTAGACAAAAATATGGCGGCTGCGGTGGACCCGGACAGTGACGTCAACATGGGACTCTTTATGTACCCTCTGTTGATGGGCGCCGACATCCTGATGTTCAACGCCCACAAGGTGCCGGTGGGGCGCGATCAGGTGCAGCACATCGAAATGGCACGCGACATGGCCAATAGCTTCAACCACCGGTACGGCAACCATTTCGTTGCGCCCGAGGCCGCCATCGAAGAAGCTGTAGCGACCCTGCCTGGCCTGGACGGGCGCAAGATGAGCAAGAGCTACGACAACACGATTCCCATGTTTGCGTCGCGTGCGCAGTTACAAAAGCTGATTGCATCCATCGTTACCGATTCCCGCGCCCCCGGGGAGCCGAAGGAGACACAGGGTTCGGCGCTGTTTCAGATTTACCAGGCATTTGCCTCCGCGGACGAAACGCAGTCTCTGCAGCAGGCTTATGCCGATGGCATCGGCTGGGCCGACGCGAAACAGGTGCTGCTCGAACGCATTGACCGCGAAATTGCCCCTATGCGCGATACCTACCAATCGCTCATCAACGACCCCTTGCGCATCGAGGCCATTCTTGCCGCTGGGGCCGCCAAGGCACGGGCGGTGGCAACCCCGCTCATGCAGGAACTTCGCCATGCCGTTGGCTTGCGCAAATTGCAGGTCACAGCCTCAGCGGCGGCAGGCAAACCCACCAAGTCGGCGCTCGCCACCTTCAAGCAGTACCGCGAGAAAGACGGCAAGTTCTACTTCAAACTGGTCGATGTCAACGCAGATGTGCTGCTGCAAAGCCTTCCGTTTGACGCGCCCAAAGTGGCCGGTCAGTGCATTGCCACTTTGCAGCAGCAAGGTGCACCTGCACTGGCGTCGATGCAGGCGCAACTGGAGCCGGTCCATCCGGCCGTCAGTGCGCGGCTCACTGCGGCGCTTGCCGCATTGGCCACGCAATAGCCGGCTACCCTACACCGCCTCGGGCACCATTTCAATGGCGCCGCACGGGCATTCTGCGACGCACACGCCACAACCCTTGCAGTAGTCGTAGTTGAACTTGAAGCGGTTGCCCGGTCCGAGCTTGATCACGGCATTGTCCGGGCACACTCCATAGCAGTTGTCGCACTCGAAGCAGTTGCCACAACTCAGGCAACGCCTGGCTTCGAACAGGGCATTGTCTTCGGTGAGCCCGCCTTGCACTTCATCAAAACTACTGGTCCGGCGCGCGATTTCCAGTTGCGGTCGCACCGTGCCGGGTGCGTCGCTGTAGTACCAGGGATTGAGATTCTCGAACGTGGCAGCGGCATGCTTTTCGGCCACCACGGCCTGGGTGTTGCGCAACCAGGCATCAATGTTGCGCGCCGCCTTCTTGCCGTGTCCAACCGCCACGGTGACGTTACGGTCTGCGGGCACCATGTCGCCACCGGCAAAAATGCCGGCATGCCCGGTCATCATGGTCTTGGGGTCGACCTGCACCACACCGTCCTTGACGATCAGGCCCGGAACACCCTCCAGCAGGGATAGATCCACATCCTGACCAAGTGCCAGTATCAGGGAGTCTGCTTCCAGCGTCTCGAACTCGCCGGTCGGTTGTGGATTGCCTTTCTCATCGAGCGCCATCTTCTCAATGGTGAGGGCACCCTGATCGGCCTGTTTGATGGTGGACAGCCACTTGACCATCACACCCTCCTGCATTGCCTCCTCGCACTCGAAATCGTGCGCTGGCATCTTCTCGCGGTTGCGGCGGTACACGATGATGGCTTCGGTGGCACCCAAACGTTTTGCCGTACGCGCCACGTCGAAAGCGGTATTGCCGCCGCCGTACACTACAACGCGGCGCCCCAGCATCGGCTTGTCTTCACCTTCCATGGACCGCAGCACCGACACGGCATCCAAAATGTGGGTGGAGTCCTTGGCTGGAATGTAGGTGCGTTTGGCAATGTGTGCCCCCACCGCGAGGAATGCTGCATCAAAGGCACCTGCCTTCATATCGTCCTCAATGTTGGCCACTTTGACGCCCAGTTCCACCGTGACGCCGAGGTCCACGATGCGCTGCATTTCAGCATCCAGCACATCGCGTGGCAGCCGGTATTGCGGGATACCAAAGCGCATCATGCCACCCATTAATGGCCCCGCCTCACGCACCGTGACGCGGTGTCCCAGGCGACGCAATTGGTAGGCCGCCGACATCCCCGAAGGGCCGGCGCCGACAACGAGGACATGCTTGCCGCTCTCCATAGTGGGCAGCTCGAACGCCCAGCCTTTCTTGATGGCTTCATCACCCAGAAAGCGTTCGACCGAGTTGATACCCACCGGTGAATCGAGTTGGCCCCGATTGCACTTGCCCTCGCAAGTGTGGTAACAAACGCGCCCCATCACCGCAGGAAACGGATTGTCGCGTGTGAGGTGGCGCCACGCCGCCTCGTAGTTGCCGCTTTCGGCGTGAAACAGCCAACCCTGAATGTCTTCGCCAGCTGGGCACTGCGCATTGCAAGGCGGCAGGCGGTCAACATACACCGGGCGCTCGGTGCGCCAGGATCCGGTCTTGTTGGCCAGCGAAGAGCCGGGGTCCAGCGTAATGGCAAAGGGCTTTTGCATGGTCATACTGTGGTCTCCTCATCGAGCAGTTTGAAGCGGCGAATATTGCGGTCCGCGTCCGCCTGAATCTTGGCAATCGTGACGGGGTCACCCGCGCCGGAAAACAGGTGGGCGAAACGCTTCTGCGGGCGCAGGTAGTCCTCCACACGCACACGTGAACGAATCTTTGTCACGCTGGTAACTTCCCCGTGCTCAGCCTCGAACTCCGGGAAGATGCCGGTTTCACGCGCCAGACGCGCCAGCCGGATCGTGTCGTGGCTGGCAGCGCCCCAACCCAGTGGGCACGGCACCAGAATATGCAGGTAACGCGCACCGCGCAGGCTCATTGCCTTTTCCACCTTGGCCTCCAAGTCACGCAAATCGGCCACCGTCGCGGTTGCCACGTACGGAATCTCGTGTGCCATCGCAATCAGCGGCAAATTCTTGCCCTGACCGAAT
Source organism: uncultured beta proteobacterium (assembly GCA_903958915.1). Taxonomy (GTDB): domain Bacteria; phylum Pseudomonadota; class Gammaproteobacteria; order Burkholderiales; family Burkholderiaceae_C; genus Allorhodoferax. Next base: position 8,613 of record CAJBVC010000383.1, on the reverse strand, counting down.
TCAGCGCCAGGATGCGGACCGACCGCCATCGTGGTTGCCGTGCGCGCCGCTGGTGGTGTGGCCGAGCTGCGCTGCACACCGGTATTCATGTAGGCCTCGTTGTCGTAACAGATGTAGAGCACGTCGTCATTGCGCTCAAACATGCCCGAAAGACAACCAAACCCGATGTCGGTGGTGCCGCCATCGCCGCCCTGGGCAATCACACGTGCGTCACTCAGTGGTTTGCCGGCCTTGGTCGCCTTGACCTTGAGCGCCGCGGCAATACCGGTTCCCACGGCAGCCGCATTGCCAAAGAGCGAATGAATCCACGGCAATTGCCACGAGGTTTCCGGATAAGGCGTAGAGAAGACCTCCAGGCAGCCAGTCGCATTCGCAGCGATGATTTGCCCGTTGGTTGCGCGCATGGCAGCATCGACGGCGTAGCGTGCACCTAATGCCTCACCGCACCCCTGACAGGCGCGGTGCCCTGAGTTGATGGAGTTGGTGCGCTCCTCGGAAGCCTGCACGGACCGTTGTTCGGGTGTGAGCAGACGGTTGCCTACGGTGAAAGTACCGGTCTGGTAAAACTTAATGGTTTGTGTCATGTCAGGCCACCTTGGAAGCAACTGCGCCCACATCGCGCAAGAGATTTTCTGCAATCGGACCGCTGCGCCGAATCTGCGCTTCACGTTCCAGCTGCCGGTTGACAATGCGCCAATCCAGATCCATGAAGGTCAACTGGGGCAAGGTGTCCGCAATGGCTTCGCGCAGCGTGCGGTGCAGCGACGCTTTGGTAATGGAGCGCCCGCCCAGGCCCGCCACCACGGTGTAGCCTTTCAGGCCAATACCGGTCATGGCAAGGCGAACGTCTGTCGACACGACGCCACCCAGACCCACAGAAAAACTCTTTTCCAGCACGACAAACTTCTTGGCGCCCTGCAGCACAGCGCGCACGGCGGCAATCGGGAACGGCCTGAACGACTGGATGCCCAGCACGCCAATCTTGATGCCATCGGCACGCATCTCATCGATGGTGTCCTTCAGCGTACCCAGCACTGAACCCAGCGCGATGACGATGGTCTCCGCATCTTCGGTCATGTAGGTGCGAATCAGGCCACCGGAATTGCGCCCGAAGCGTTGCGCAAACTCGTCTGCAATGCGGGGAATCACGTCCAGCGCCATCAGCTGTTTGGCGTGGGCAAGATAACGCACTTCCATGAAGGCCTCCGGGCCGACCATGGCACCGATAGATACCGGATCGGAAGTATCGAGTACCTGACGCGGTTCGTAGGGCGGCAGGAACGCATCCACATCTGCCTGATTCGGGACGTCCACCCGTTCGTAGGCATGGGTCAAAATAAAGCCATCCATGCACACCATCACAGGCATGGACAGCTCTTCGGCGAGCTTGAACGCCTGAATATGCAGGTCGACGGCCTCCTGGTTGCTCTCGGCAAAAAGCTGGATCCAGCCGCAGTCGCGCTGGCTCATGGAGTCGCTGTGGTCGTTCCAGATGTTGATGGGTGCCCCGATGGCGCGGTTGGCCACCGTCATCACGATCGGCAGACCCAGGCCGGACGCGTTATAGACCGCCTCGGCCATGAACAGCAAGCCCTGGCTGGCAGTGGCCGTGTAGGTACGTGCACCCGCGGCCGAGGAACCAATGGCCACGCTCATCGCGGCGAATTCGCTCTCGACGTTGATGAACTCGCAGGGGTTCAAGGTACCGTCTTTCACCAGTTCCCCCAATCCCTCCACGATGTGTGTCTGCGGGGAGATTGGATAGGCGCATATCACCTCGGGGCGAGCCAATGCGACCGCTTCGGCAACGGCTTGGGAGCCTTCTATCTGTTTAAGCATGGGACAGTTCCTCCATTTCGCGCTTCACATACTCATAGGCTTCAGCGGCAGCGGCGATGTTGCCATCAGCAATCTTGCCCTTGAACTTCTCGCTGATTGCATGAGAGACTGCTTCCAGCGTGATCAGGCCTGACAGGGCTGCAAAACCCCCGAGCAGGACCGCGTTGGGCAACGGCCTGCCTATGTGCTTCATTGCGATCTCGGTCGCAGGAACTGTGGTCAGACGTTCATGGCGAAACCGTGCACTGATGTCAGCCAAACCCAATTCGTCAAAAGTGCGCTTGGTGTTGATGAGAACGAAGCCATCGGGCTGCAGCCCCTGGAAAACATCAACCTGGTGCAACAGCGTGGGATCTTGCACAATCAGCACATCGGGTGCAAGAATCGGTTCGCGCAACCGGATTTCCTTGTCATCGATCCGGCAAAACGCCACCACCGGTGCGCCGGTGCGCTCTGAGCCGAAGCTGGGAAACGCCTGAGCATGGCGGCCTTGCTCGAAGGCCGCAACGGACAACATCTCTGCTGCGGTCACCACGCCTTGGCCGCCACGTCCGTGAATTCGAATTTGCAACATCTGGTGTCACTTTCTTGGTTGGTAGAAGCGGCCGATTTTTCGCCTTCCAGCGTCTAAGGTATTGATGTGAATCAATCTCAAAACGGGTTGTTGAAACTAAATGAAATTTGTTTCCACATTGTGATATTCGATCGACCAGTGATCGTGCATCAAATCACTTCCTCCCAGGAACTGCCAGAGTCTTGTTGCCGTCGCGCCTAGAATGGGCGTCCCGCTTCGCACCACACGCCATGACTGAGCCCACCAACATTCCTTCTACAAGCAATGCAACCATGACATCAGTCGTGGCCCGACAGGCCATTCTGGATAGGGAGCGTGCGCTCTTTGGCTACGAACTCTACGACCGAACGGTGTCGGCCGAAGCCCACACAGCCGCCAGCGATGCCCAGATGCTGTTCAACCTGCTGTCGCTCGCGGAAGGCGAAGCTCCCGTGCGAGACAAGTACCTGTTCATCAACTGTACGCTTGACAGTTTGGCCGGGGGGCATCTCGACCTGATTTCTCCCGAACGGGTCGTTCTCGAAGTCCCGCCGCTAGGCATAGCGCAACTGGATCAGATAGAAACCCGGTTGCCCAGCCTGCAGGACGTGCGCAAGCGCGGTTTTGGACTTGCCTTTGACTACTCTGTTTTGACTCGCCCCTACGAGCACTGGCTTCCACTTGCTACTTTTATCAAGTTCGATGTTTCGGTGCTCAAGCCTGAAACGGTGGCCTCTTTCATCAAGTTGGCCCAGGCAAAGTCTCAGGCAAGGCTGATCGCCGAGAAAGTCGAAACCCCCGAGCAGTTTGCCTTTCTTTCTGCACTTGGTGTTGGTCTGTTTGAAGGCTACTGGTTTGCCAAACCGGTACTGGTGCATGGACAAACCGTGCGACCGGCGCAGGCCAATATCCTGCAACTGATCAACCTGGTTCGCAAACAGGCCAGCACCGATGACATTGAGGAGGTTCTCAAACGTGACCCTACCCTGTCATTCAATCTGCTGCGTTTTATCAATTCGGCAGGGTTTGGTGCGCGCAACGAAGTCACCTCTTTCCGGCACGCAGTGATGCTGTTGGGGCTCAACCGCCTGTTCAAGTGGGCGGCCCTTCTGATGACCACTTCCAAGGCGGGCGACACACCTCCGGCTGTGGGGGCCACGGCGGTCGTGCGCGGCCGGCTGATGGAGTTGCTGGCGGCTGAACTGCTGGCTCCCGAAGAGGCTGACAATGCATTTGTCACGGGCGTTTTTTCCATGCTCGACACGATGCTGGGTATGCCTATGCAGGCTGCGCTGGCGAGCATTGCGTTACCCGAACAGGTGACGCAAGCGCTGCTGGAGAAGACCGGCCCCCTGGCCCCTCTTCTGGAACTGACCGTTGCATGCGAGACAGGTGACGACGCTGCATTTGCCCGCGCGGCGAATGGCTTGGCGCTGAGCAGCAACCAGGTGAACTGGGCTCATCTGCAGGCACTGGCCTGGGCGGAGAGTTTCGGGCAGTAATTCCTTTTCCTGCACCATTGCGTTTCCAAATCATTCGGGTCTAGGCGCCAAGCCGAAGGCAGTGCTTTGGCACGACGAGGCGAAGCAACAACGACACGGAGGATTTTGAAATGGAATTAGCCGCGTGGATGGTGTTGGGCGTGTAATGCAGCCAGCCGTTGCCGGGCAATGTGCGTGTAGATCGTGGTGGTTGCAATGTCAGCGTGCCCCAGCAGCATCTGCACCGAGCGCAAGTCCGCACCGTGGTTGAGCAAATGGGTCGCAAATGCATGGCGCAAGGTGTGCGGTGATAGCGGTGAGCGAACACCCGCTATCAACGCGTACTTCTTCACCATCATCCAGAACATCACGCGCGACATGGCGCTGCCCGCTGAGCTGCCACGCACCGTCACGAAAAGGTCGTCGGTCTGCCCACCCGCCAACAGTTCGTTACGCGCGTGGGCCAGGTAGTTGCGCAGCCACTGGCTAGCAAATTCACCAAATGGAATCAGCCGCTCCTTGCTGCCCTTTCCAAGTACGCGCAGGACGTTGTCATTCACATTGAGGTTGCCAATCTTGAGTGTCACCAGTTCGCTGACACGCAAGCCGCTGGCATACATCAGCTCCAGCATGGTGCGGTCGCGCACCCCGAGTGCCTGTGAAGTGTCCGGCGCCGCCAGCAGGGCCTCGACCTGTGCCTCGGTCAAGGTTTTGGGAACACGTAACGCTTGTTTGGCGGCCTCAAGCTTGAGCGTAGGGTCTGCAGCAATCTGGTGCTCTCGCAGTGCCCAGCGAAAGTAGCGCTTGAAAACCGTCAGGCGCCGGTTGGCCGTTGTAGCCTTGGTGATGGCGTGCTGCCGCGCAAAAAAGCCCTGTAAATCGACTTCACAAGCGGTCTGCAAGGTCTTGTCTTCTTTGCCAAGCCAGGCCGCCAGCATTGACAGATCCCGGCGGTAGGCCAACAGCGTGTTCTTCGCAAGTCCCTCTTCCAGCCACAGCGCATCAATAAACGCATCAATAGATTCCGCGGCTGGCAGAGGTGCCTTGGCCTGTGTCATTCCAGGCGCAATTTGGCGCTGTCCACCACCTTTTTGTAGACGTCATACTCGGCCTTGATCTGCGCAGAGAACTGCTCCGGTGTATTGCCGACAATGATGGAGCCAGTGTCTTCAATACGCCTTTTGACCGCCGGATCTTCCAGCACCTTACGCACTGCGGCATTGATCTTGTCGACGATTTCCTTGGGCAAGCCCTTGGGGCCGTAAATGCCGTAAAACGCCATGCGATTCACCGGTTCCAGCCCGACTTCCTTGAACGTTGGCACGTTGGGCAACTGGGAAAGACGCTGCGGCGCTGCCACCACAATGGGGACCAGTCGGCCGGCCTGGATGAACGGAAGTGCGGACGGCAAATTGTCAAAAATCATCGCCACCTGACCTGCTACGGTGTCATTCAGCGCCGGGCCAGCACCCCGGTAGGGAATGTGCGTCACAAACGCGCCCGTCAGGTTCTTGAACAACTCGGTCTGCAAATGCCCGATCCCGCCGGTGCCAGAGGATGAGTAGGAGTAGGCGCCGGGCTTGGCCTTGATCTCTGTCAGAAACGCCTTGTAGTCCTTGGCGGGGAAAGTGGGATGCACCGCAATCACATTGGGCGTGGCCGCCACGTTGATGATGGGCGTGAAATCGGTGAGCGGATTGTATGGAATCTTCGGATTGATGGCCGGATTTGCAGCCGTTGTCGACACCGTGGCCATCCCCAGTGCGTAGCCATCAGGCGTTGCCTTGGCCGTCTCGTTGGCACCCACCACACCGCCACCACCGGCCTTGTTCTCCACCACCACTGTCTGCCCGAGTGCCTTACCCAGCGGGTCGGCGATGGTGCGCGCAATGATGTCGGTGGTGCCACCGGGTGCAAACGGAACCTGCAACTTGATGATTCGGTTCGGATAACCCTGAGCGACTGCACTACCCCAGGCCAGAGTAAGGCCGAGTACCAGCAACGAACGACGGAACATGGTTTCAATCTCCTGTAGTATTTTGAAAGTCAACACACTGCGGCACATCCTAACGCACGGAGCGATCACTGGTATTCTCACCGTGTGAACTTTGCACAACTTCTGCTGCCCGATTTCTCCCTTATTCTGTGCGGCTATCTGCTGTGCCGCCACACCGCATTGAACCGCGCGGTCTGGGAACAAGTGGAAGCACTGGTCTACTTCTTCCTGTTCCCGGTCCTGCTGTTCTATTCCATTGTGCGAAACCCGCTGGATCTGGTAACCGCCTCCCGGCTGATGGGGGCCGGCTGGACACTGGGCCTGTGCGGTATCGCCATGGCTTACCTGCTGCCTTACCTGCCACTGTTGGGTCGCTCCATTTCCGCACGTGACCACGCCGGCAGCGCGCAGATCGCCTTTCGCTTCAACTCCTTCATCGGGCTGGCACTGGCTGAGCGCATCGCCGGGCCACAAGGGGTGCAGCTGATCGCAGTGTTGATCGGCGTGTGTGTGCCCCTGTTCAATATGGGAGCGGTGTGGCCGATGGCGCGGCATGCCGAGCGCGGGTTCCTGCGTGAACTGGTGCGCAACCCGCTCATCATCGCTACCGTCGGCGGGCTGTTGGCCAACCTCGCAGGGTTCGTCTTGCCGAGCTGGCTGGAGCCCACCGTGAACCGCATTGGCGCCGCCTCGGTGGCCTTGGGTCTGATGTCCGCGGGCGCCGGCATGCAATTGCGTGCTCTCACAGGTGGCAAGGCCTTGGCAGTTTCGGTATTGACCATTCGCCACGTGCTGCTTCCGCTGACTGCCGTGGGTGTGAGCTACGCGTTTGGCCTCGATGCCGCGCAGTCCACCATCCTATTGGCGTTTTCGGCACTGCCCACCGCGTCAAGCTGCTATGTGCTGGCTGCCCGAATGGGGTATGACGGCGCCTATGTGGCCGGGCTGGTTACGCTGTCCACGTTGCTGGGCATGCTCAGCCTGCCCTTCGCGTTGGGGGTATTGCGATAGCGGCGTTCAGGGCGCCCAGTCGATGCCAGCAAAAGCGGCCAGTGTGCCCGTATCCATGGCGGCAGCACGGCCAAGCGTCTGGCCGGTGCGGAGATTTTTCGCAACCACGTAGGGCACGGCTTCCGCACCAAAGCTGTTGAACAGCTGCGTATTGGCCTTGATGGCCTCTTCTATTTCCGCCGAAACCCCGGCCGACGCGGCAATGCCGCCCTTGCCTGCCAACAGCGAGGTTTCATGCTCGGTCATCAGCGCCAGTGGGTCGGCTGCTGTCAATAATGCGGCTCCCTGCGATTTGCTGCTGGCGTTGATCATCCCGATCGGAATCCAGACAAACTTGGCCTTTTTATGCAGCGGCATCGAGGCCTGCCACAGGTGCCCACAGTGCGGGCACTGGGTATCGAAAAACACATAGACCGTCGTCGCACTCATCATCGAGCCCACTGTAAAGCCCTTGCCTTGGGCGGCAGCCTCCAGCGTGACCTCGCGTTTCGCAGGCGCAGTTGCGGAGGCGGAGTCCTTGGGCGAGCAGCCTGAAAGCCCGAACAGCAGCGCAGCCACGAGTGGGAAGAAGAGGCGTGTCAGTATCATGGGGGTTCCTATCGAGTGCTGAATTTGTGACGCGCGATTCTTACACAAAACGTGCCACAGCGCTTACTGAGCATGCGTAGGGCGCTCCTGATTTAATAGCGATTCAGCGTGCAGCCGAGCGCCGGCTTTGCTCCAGCGCCCATGCCACATGCTCGCGCACCAGTGCACTTGGATGGTCTGCGTGCAGCGTAAGCACCGACCCCACCACCTCTCCTGCCGCAAACGCATTGCCCAGCGCCACTGCGATATTGCGCAACCAGCGTGCATGGCCAATACGCCGGATCGGGCTGCCTTCGGTGCGATGAAGAAACTCAGCCTCGGTCCAGCCAAAGAGTGCAGTGAGCTGCTGCCCGGTCAGTCCATCGCGCGGGTCAAAGTCGGCCAACGGGCTGCGCTGGGCGAACTTGTTCCAGGGGCAGACCAGTTGACAGTCGTCACAGCCATAAATGCGGTTGCCCAGTAAAGGTCGCAATTCCATCGGGATTGGGCCCGCATGTTCGATGGTCAGGTAAGAGATGCAGCGGCGCGCATCCAGCCGGTAGGGTGCCACGATGGCCCGAGTCGGGCAGGCGTCGATGCACGCAGTGCACGTTCCGCAGTGGTTGGGCGCTGGGGCGCTTTGGGGCAGCGCAACGTTCAGGAAAATCTCGCCCAGGAAAATCATCGACCCCGCCTCACGGTCCAGCAGCAGGGTGTGCTTGCCGCGCCAGCCCAGCGCACTGCGCTGTGCCAACTCCACTTCCAGCACCGGGGCAGAATCGGTGAACACCCGGTACCCAATCGGGCCGATGGCCTCTGCGATGCGGTCGCACAGCGTTTGCAAACGGTTGCGCAACACCTTGTGGTAATCCCGGCCCCGCGCGTAGAGTGAAACCACAGCCTCCCCCGGGCGTTGCAAGCGCTGCAGCTCTTTTGTTTGCCAGGAGTCAGGTGCGGATTGGGGCAGGTAGTCCATGCGCACCGACAGCACGCTTAAAGTTCCTGGCACCAGCTCCGCAGGTCGTGCCCGCTTGAGTCCGTGGCGCTGCATATAGTCCATGTCGCCATGAAAACCTTGCTCCAGCCAGGCCATCAAACCCGGCTCAGCCGACGACAAATCCACACCGGTCAAGCCAATTTGGGAGAATCCGAGTTCCCGGGCCCAT
>CAJBVC010000382.1 GCA_903958915.1 uncultured beta proteobacterium | reverse complement strand
GCCGCGTCCGCGTGAAGTTGCCCCCAAGTATTCCTGCAAGGGTTGTGGCAACTGCGACTCGCGCAACACGCGGCACGTCGTTGAAGGAGACCACTGGACTTTCCGGAAGCGGGTACTCGTGTCAGTCAGCGCCCGCGACACACCCGTCCCAAATCCGGCAAGCGCGCTTGACCGGTTTGGGCACGGTGCCCTACTTCGCTAACGACCGCATCTTGGCAAGCTGTTTTGAATACGGTCGGTGGGGCATACTTTCCCCGGTCAGCGCCGTCACATCAGCGACCTCCCACATTCTGAAGCATGAAAGAATGGGCGGGGGCAGTGTGAACACCTTTTGCCGTTATTTTTGCAATGTTCCATGCCTCAAGCGAATCCTTCCATGCCTAACGATTCTTTGCCATTGAATACAGTCCACACACCGGGCGTTTCCGACGCCACCCGTTATGCAGGTGAAGATCGCTACCGCGTCCTGCTTGATCTGGCGCCGTTTTCTGTGTTTGAAATCGGACTCGATGGGAACATCCTGTGGGCCAACCAGGCTGGACTGGCTTTTGCCGGCCTGTCCGACGCTCAGGTCGTCGCCGGCGTGGCGTGCGCCAGCATCATGGGTCAGTCGGCCCCCGTGCAGGTTGATCAGTGGCTGCAAGAAGCGTTCAATGGCACAACCTGTCACTTCGAGTTTGCATCCGGCAGCACGAATCTACGCAACTGCAAGGCAAGCCTGGTGCCCATCAAGGACACACAAGGCAAGGTCACTCGGTTGATGTGCATGGCCGAGGACATCACTGAACGTCAGAAAATTGAGAATGCATTAGCGGTAAGTGAGGAGAGATTTCGCACGGTTGCCGATTACACCCTGGACTGGGAATATTGGGAAGGACCACAGCACGAAATGTTGTACATGAGCCCGTCCTGCGAAGGCATAACCGGATACACCCGGGAAGACTTCCTCGCCGATCCGTCACTTCTTACTCGCATCACCCATTCGCAGGATCTGGCCCTCTTTCAGTCCCACCTCCATGAATTGAACAACGAAGAAGACGGCGCACTGGAATACCGTATCGTGCACCGCGATGGCTCAGTCCACTGGATCGAGCACCGCTGCCACCCCGTCCACAGTGCCGACGGCCTGTTCCGTGGGCGGCGCATCAGTAGCCGTGACGTCTCCGACCGCAAAAAAGCCGAGGCACGCGCCAACGACTTGCTGCATCTGGCACAGCATACCTACGGTCTGATACTGGCCGGAGGGCGCGGCACCCGACTCCAACAATTGACGGACGGGCGCTCAAAACCCGCAGTTCCGTTCGGAGGCAAGCTCAAGATTATTGATTTTCCGCTGAGCAACTGCGTCAATTCCGGCATCCGGCGCGTGGGGGTGCTCACACAATACAAGGCGCAAAGTCTGATTCGACACTTGGACCGAGGTTGGGGGTTTCTGGAGCACAGCCTTAAGGAATACATTGACGTGGTTCCAGCACAGCAGCAAATCAACGCAGGCTGGTACAGTGGCACGGCCGACGCGGTGTACCAGAACTTGGGGCTGCTCGACGAAGCCAACCCTTTGTACGTGCTAATCCTCGCCGGTGACCATATCTATAAGATGGATTACACCCGGATACTGGCCGATCATGTAAACAGCGTAGCCGACCTGACCGTGGCTTGCATCGAGTTGCCCATACAGGATGACAGCGGCTTTGGTGTCATGGCAGTAGACGATGCCGCACGGGTCACAGCGTTTGAAGAAAAGCCGGCCCAGCCTACCCCTATTCCCGGAAATCCGGGCTACGCGCTGGCCAGCATGGGAATCTACGTATTCAATACAAATTTCCTGCGGGAGCAACTCCGCCAGGATGCCGCCAACGAACAGTCCAGCCACGATTTCGGACGTGATCTCATTCCGCGTCTGATTCACAGCCACCATGTACAGGCACACCGTTTTACAGACAGTTGCGTCAACATGATCCAGGGCCGCCCCTACTGGCGCGACGTGGGTACCGTCGATGCTTACTGGGAAGCCAATATGGACCTCACACACGTGGTGCCTGACCTGAATCTGTACGATGAGGACTGGCCTATTCGGAGCGTGCATGAACACTCGGCGCCGGCTAAATTCGTCTTCCGGGAAAGTGGCCTGCGCGGCATGGCGCTGGACTCGGTGGTATCGAGTGGATGCATCATAAGCGGGGCAACGGTATGCGGCTCGGTGTTGTTCACCAAAGTGCGGGTCGCAGAGTACAGCCTGGTCGAAGACTCCGTGTTGCTGCCGCAGGTGGTCGTGGGGCGCAACGTTATCCTCAAGCGAACGGTGGTGGACAACGGCTGCATCATTCCAGACGGTTTTCAGGTGGGCGTAAACCCTGATGCCGACCGAGTCCGATTTCACGTGACTCCTCGAGGCATCACCCTCATCACCCCGGAAATGCTGGATCAGCCGGCACATCGGGTGCTGTAAGACCGCCTGAGACGCCATACGTCAGAGTCATCATCGGTTAATAGAAATCAGCTCAACCGTCGCTTTGCGGCGACCAACTGATCACTTGTAGCTGTACTAGAGCCGGAAAGCCAACACTTTAGGGGGCAGCGGCGCGAGCGACAGTTTTTCCTAGTTCATGCCGCCAGCGTATGACCGCTCGACACACCGTCGGCTGACCGCTCTAGGCACAAGGAAGTCCACTAGTAAATGGGGTTGATGGACGCTGCGCACGCGGGTTCACCGGGGTAAATCACCAATTCGCTGCTTGAAATGGGTGGGCAGCACCGCCGCCGTCTGTGGCACCAACGACGCTACGAATTCAATAGCTGCTCACGCACGTTTTGCGGTTGCTGCAGGCCCAATATGCTTGTATTCTCGAAGTCAACACGGGGAAATCTAGTGGCTTTGGCCGTTGGCTCGCGGTTTGAGGGCCACGTTCCAGATTGTCTTTGCGTACTGTGCGATGGTGCGGTCGGACGAAAACTGCCCCATCCCCGCTACATTCAGAATCGCCATTTTGGTCCACGCAGCAGGGTCTCGGAAAAGCTGTCCAACCTGATCCTGGCACGCGACGTAGGAGGCGTAGTCCGCCAGCAGCCGGTAGTGGTCCCCGTGGTAAGTCAGAGTCTCAAACAGCGGCTTGAAACGGTCACGCTCCTCCGGTGAAAAGTAGCCATCACGCACCATGTCAAGCGTTTGCCCGAGTTCTGGATTGTTGTTGTAGAAGGTCCAGGGGTCGTAGCCGTCAGCGTGGGTTTTGGCAACTTGTTCAGTTGTCAGCCCAAAAATGAAAATGTTGTCGGGACCCACCTCGTCACGTATTTCTACATTGGCACCATCGAGCGTACCAATGGTCAGCGCCCCGTTGAGCGAAAGTTTCATGTTGCCTGTGCCAGAGGCTTCCGTGCCGGCGGTGGAAATTTGCTCCGATAAGTCTGCCGCTGGAATGATGATCTCGGCGTTGGAGACGTTGTAGTTGGGGATAAAGACGACCTTCAACCGGTGGTTAATTCTTGGGTCGTTGTTCACGATGTCAGCTACATCGTTAATCAGGCGAATGATGAGTTTTGCCAAGTGATAGCCAGGCGCTGCCTTACCGCCGAATATCACCGTTCGTGGCGGTGCGTCACCTCCAGCGCGCAGGCGGTTGTAGAGCGTGATTACGTGCAACACGTTGAGCAGTTGGCGTTTGTACTCGTGAATGCGTTTGATCTGCACATCGAACATCGAGGCAGGGTCCACCAGAATCGACATGCGCTGTTCAATAACCTGGGCCAGACGCGCCTTGTTCTCCAGCTTGACACGGGTAAAGGCACTGCAAAAGTCGGCATCGGTTGCCAGGGGCGTGAGTTGACGCAACTGGTCCAAATCCTTCAGCCATCCATTGCCAATGCGGCTGGTGATCAGTCGGGCCAGCGCCGGATTGGCCTGATTTAGCCAACGCCGTGGTGTGACCCCGTTGGTCATGTTAACGATCTTGTCTGGCCAGACCCGATGAAAGTCGGCAAAGATGGTTTCCTTCATCAGTCGGGTGTGAATCGCGGCGACTCCGTTGACCTTGTGGCTGCCCACGATGGCCAGGTGCGCCATACGGATGCGTTTGCCCTGGGTTTCATCAATCAGTGACATGCGTTTCCAGAGCGCCGGGTTGTCCGGGTGCTGGCGCATGACATCGCGTATGAATCGGTGGTTGATCTCATAAATGATTTGCAGGTGGCGCGGCAGTACCCTTTCGAACAGAGGTACGGCCCAAGTCTCCAGCGCCTCAGGCATCAGGGTGTGATTGGTATAGGCGAAGGTGCTCGTGGTGATGCGCCAGGCCCGCTCCCACTCCAGGTGATGCACGTCGGTCAGTACGCGCATCAGCTCGGGTACGGCAATCGATGGATGGGTGTCGTTGAGTTGTACCGCCACCTTGTCGGGCAGCTGGTCCAGCGGCGTGTTCGACTTGGCAAAGCGGTAAAGCATGTCCTGTAGCGACGCTGAGACGAAAAAATACTGCTGCTTGAGCCGCAGTTCACGCCCCATTTCGGTGGTGTCGTTGGGATAAAGTACCTTGGACAGATTTTCAGACTCGTTCTTGTCCTCTACCGCGCGTATGTAGTCGCCTTTGTTGAAATAGGTCAGATCGAAGTCACGGCTGGCCTTGGCGGCCCAGAGTCGCATATTGTTCGCCGTGCCGTTATCGAAGCCGGGAATCGGGTAGTCGTAAGCCATGGCCATCACGTCGTCGGTGTCTACCCAGTGGTGGCGGTTCACGCCTTGTTCGTCCGCGTAGTCCACCACCCGGCCATGAAATTTGACTTGGTATAGCACCTCCGGGCGTGGAAACTCCCAGGGGTTGCCATAGCGCAACCAGTTGTCCGGGTGCTCAACCTGCTGGCCATTTTCAATGCCCTGATGGAACATGCCGTATTCGTAGCGGATGCCGTAGCCGTAGCCCGCCACCCCCAGCGTTGCCATTGAATCGAGGAAGCACGCTGCGAGTCGGCCCAGACCACCGTTGCCAAGTGCTGCATCGGGCTCAACCTCGCTCAGGTTTTCATGCTTCAAACCCATCTCGGCCAGCGCCGCCAGCGCATCGCGAAACTCTTTTTCCGCGCAGATGTTGAGCATGGTGTTGGTCATGGTGCGCCCCATGAGAAATTCCAGCGAAAGGTAATAGACGCGCTTGCGGTCCTCCACGTAATAGCTGCGCATGGTTGCCATCCAGCGCTCGATCATGCGTTCGCGCACTACGGCGGCCGCGGCGTAAAACCAGTCCCGATCGGTGGCCGTGATCGGGTCTTTCCCGACGGTAAACACCAAATGCTGGTGCAGCGAGCGTTGGATCGACTTCGAATCAAGTGTTGGGTGGTCGAGTTCGGGCAAGGCGGTGGACTTGTGCATGAAACGCTCCGTCGAAGTGGACGAAGATGATCATACTCGTCGAGCGAAGATAGGTGCATAGAAGTACGCGAACTCGTCAGTCGATCCCAAAGCACCCAAGGTTGTTGACCAGAGCGGAGGGAAAATGACGGATGCCACAATCTTCGACGAATGCTGATGGTGCCGCACATTGGCTTCGTGCATGGACAGGAGAACGTGGCCTTCCTGCGCGCACGGCTCGAGGCCATGGCGCAGCATCACTTTTTCCAGCCGATGCAATACACGACAGACCGGCCGACCATCGCCGCGTGGGCATCGTTGGTGATGGACGGCCGCGACAATGAGCAGGTGGCGGCTACCAAGATGGAATCGGGCACTGAGGTGGACTTCGGCGAACTGGCACTTGGTTGACGCAGGCATACGCGTTCAGGCCCTCAAGAAAGCGGATCATGGCGCGATCTATTTTGGCACCGAAGTCTTCACAGACTCACATCACTCCCTAGCCGCCCTTCTGGGAGCCTCGCCAGGTGCCTCGGTGTCGGTCAACATCGCCCACGAGCTAATCATGAAGTGTTTCCCGCAACTGCTGGAGCACGCCGCCGGCCGCGCCCGCATGAAGGAAATGCTCACCACCTATGATGAGGATCTGAAACAGCCCGGTAATGCCGGTCTATTCGAGAAACTCAGCGCCCGAGCCGAGGAGACTCTACAACTACGTCCGGTCCAAGACTGCAGAACGAAAATTGAACCACCGCTGACCGCCGCACCATTCCATTCTGACCCAACTCCATAACACCCACCCCAAACTTTCATCATCCGGTGCGTCGCACAAATTCATGAAAGTTGCGGACGATCGCACGAGTGCAATATGGCGGCCATTTACTGCCGTCATCAGTGGGCCAGCCGGAGTGGGAAGACAACGACAACATTCTGTAGGACTGCTTTGGCTCCTCGGTCAATGGCGGCGAGTGGCTGGTCATGCCTTTCGCGGCTCACTGGACTGGGCACGACCCAGGTACTCACGAATGACGGCAGCGCGGCTATCCACTTCCTTCTTAAGAATTCTCAAACTTAGCCGTGAATCCCAATCTGAGTTATGGGCTGGAAGCGCTCTCTCGTTGAATCGGCGAATTGACCAATTCGATTAAGTCCCATTGATTTCCGTAGAGGTCTGCAAAGACAGCCACTGTGCCGTAAGGCTCCCGAACCTTGCTTCGAACAAACTTGACGCCACGGCTCTCATAAACCGCGTAATCACGTTCAAAATCGTCTGTGTAAAGAAACAAGAAAACGCGGCCACCTGCTTGATTTCCGATGAAAGGAGCCTGCTGGTCATTTGAGGCCTTCGCCAGCAATATCTGGGCACCGCTACCACCATTAGGAGCGACCACAACCCAACGCTTCATTTGCTTTGGTATCGGTGTGTCTTCAATGAGAGCGAAGCCAAGGACGTCAACGTAAAAGGCGATTGCCTCGTCATAGTCCTTTACCAAAATAGACACAAGCCCAATCGACTGCGACAAGGTGGCTCCTTACTTACATGGACAACGGATTTTGGGAAACTGCACTCTAACAGCGTTAATGCTACGTCAGCTTTCGCGGCGGTCCTGGCGTGGGTACATGATGCCAAGCATGTTGGATCACACCGAGTACATCCGCCGACAAGTGGCCGCAGAATCCCATCATTCCATCCCAGTCACTGTGGACTGTCCATGGACATTGCACGAGGGATATAGTCGTCGACATATGCACGCTGAAGTGAAGCCTTTCCGTTGGGGATTGATCGGTCCTGGCCAGATTGCCCACCGCTTCGCCGAGGCTCTTTCGTTTGTGCCAGGTGCAAGTCTTCGGGGGGTCTATGGCCGTAACACCAAAGGTGCTATCGCGTTCGCACAACGACACCGTAGCATCTCGGTGGCTAGCTGTGCGGAGCTACTTGCAGATGACGGTGTCGATGCAGTCTATATTGCCACACCACATTCCCACCATGGTGAATACGTTCGCGCTGCACTGCTAGCAGGTAAGCCAGTGCTATGCGAGAAGCCCATGGTTCCCACACTGAAGGAGGCCGAGTCGCTTGTGTTACTTGCGCGTGAGCGACGTGTCTTCCTGATGGAAGCACTTTGGTCCCGCTTTTTACCGGCCTACGCGTTGGCAGGCACTTGGTTGCGCGAAGGAAAGATTGGTGCCTTGCGTTCAATGCGCTCCAGCTTCTGCTTTTTTGTGCCATTTGATGCGGCTAGCCGCTTGTGGAGCCCCGCACTTGCAGGCGGCGCGTTGCTGGACATTGGCATTTATAACCTGGCGATAACACGCTGGGTTTTGGAGCAAACCAGTGGCGGTGTCTGTCCCGAACTCACCGGAATGGATGTCCAAGCCGTTTTGGCGCCCAGTGGTGTGGATGCCGCGTTGGAGGCCACATTGCATTTTCCCGACGGAGTCACTTCGAGCTTTCGTTGTGGCTTCGATACAAGCTCCGACAATGCATTTGAGATTTTCGGAAGTGAAGGCTGTGTGCGCTTTCCGCACAATTTCTGGCAGGCAGAGTCGATAGAACGCATTCGGGACAGCCGCCCACCTGAACAGACCCTTGCGCCCTTTGTTGGCAATGGCTTCGAAGGGGAAATTGCCGAGGCTCAGCACTGTATTCGGGCCGGACTCAACGAGAGTCCGCAAATGCAGCACGCCGAATCTCTCGCAATCGTAGGGTGGATGGACGCGATACGTCGACAGGTGGGGGTCAGATATCCGTTTGAAGAGTCGATACGGGAAAATTGAGGCCAACAGATGTTTAGCAGACCGTGAAGAGCCCAGGGCTGTTCAGAGGCTCGAATATTCGCCGTCTAAGGGTAATAGGCAACGACAGGTTTCCCTGGCAAACGAGCCAATCAGCGCTCCCTTATCCGTTTGATTTTGCATGACCGCTGTTCCCAACTATGACTGACGGGTTTGGGCACTCTGTCGAATTTCTCGAACGGCATCTGATTGGAGTTTGACTGAGTCGCCCTAAAGCTGTCAGTCGTGTACGACTCCTGACAGCCCTAAACCAAAGCCGCCTGGCACGAGGTTTGTGCAGAATGTTCATAAGCGAAACATGCCGATATCAACCGTAGAATAAGCGTAGAACGCTCCTGAATTCGTAGCAAATTGCAGTTGCCCTCATGTGTGGCGCTGTGGCGTAGCCGGTGGACCAGGTGACCCTTTTCTGGCCTTTTCTCGTGGTCGAACCGACGACCGGGGGATTGTCCCAGCTAGTTCGGCGGCGATTTCAATGGCACTATGCATGCTGCCAGACTAACAACGGAGCGCCAGTGCAAGAATCTTCAACGCCTAACCAGTTGCCTGCCGCGCTCACTGCCCCGGTATGGGCCCAGCGGATGCGTCATTTCTCGGACTATCTGTCGCAGGACTTCCTGGGTGGCCCCAGGCCCTGGAAGTTTTCCTGGGTGATCAATTTTCAGAAGACCGGAACATTTATCTTTCTTGGCTGGCTGATGTGGCTGTACCAGAACACCACACCTGCGGCCTGGATTTTTCTGGCCATGCACGGTACCTACGGATTGGTGTGGTTCATCAAGGATGTGGCGTTTCCAGACCCGAACTGGCAGAAACGTGTGACGATTGGTGGCGGTATCAACGCCTTTCTGTTTGTGCTGGGTCCGTACTGGCTGTTCGGGTGGTTGCTGATCTCGGGGACTGCGCAGCCCTATTACCCGTTGCCGGAATTTGCCTGGTATTGCCTGTGCCTGAGCCTGTGCACGCTGGGTAGTGTCATCATGATTGCAGCCGACGC
This sequence comes from uncultured beta proteobacterium, assembly GCA_903958915.1. Classification (GTDB taxonomy): domain Bacteria; phylum Pseudomonadota; class Gammaproteobacteria; order Burkholderiales; family Burkholderiaceae_C; genus Allorhodoferax. The sequence goes on along the minus strand of CAJBVC010000382.1, from coordinate 2,820 downwards.
TCAAAAGTATTTCACGCTGCGACTGCAGCGCGGCCTGATTACCGACGGCATGCACCGGTACGTGCGGCACCCGAACTATCTGGGTGAGATGATGATTTATGGCAGTTTTGCCATGATGGTGTGGCACTGGCTGCCCGTGCTGGTGCTCGCCTGGGTCTGGTTGGGCCTCTTTACCGTCAATATGGTGTTGAAAGAAGCCAGCATGGCGCGCTACCCGCAGTGGGCCGCCTACAAGCAACGCAGCTGGTGGCTGATTCCATTCGTCCTGTAATTCCATTTCCAAATCATCCGTGTCGTTGTTGCTTCGCCTTGTCCTCCCAGAGCATCCTTCGATGCTCTGGGACACGCGTCAGCACTGCCTGCGGCTTCGCGCCTAGACACAAATGATTTGGAAACGGAATTCGTCTGCGGGGCGGCGCCCGGCAGATGTTTGCCCAACGTGAAACAATACGTCCATGACCAAAGCACTCAAGATCGATTTTGTTTCCGATGTGTCCTGCCCGTGGTGTGCAGTGGGCCTGGCGTCCCTTCAGGTTGCGTTGGAGCGCCTGGGCACGGCAGTGCCGGTGGAACTGACGTTTCAGCCGTTTGAGCTCAACCCGGCTATGGCGGCGCAGGGGGAAGACACCACCGAGCACCTGGCCCGCAAGTACGGATCTACCCCCGAGCAGGCCGCCGCCGTGCGTGAACAGATACGCTCGCGTGGCGCAGAACTCGGCTTCACCTTCAATTTGGACAAGCGAAGCCGCATCTACAACACCTTCAACGCGCACCGGTTGCTGCATTGGGCGCATGCCGAAGGCTTGCAGTTGCCGCTCAAGCAGGCGCTGCTCAAGGCCTACTTTACCGATGGCGAGAACCCCAGCGACCCGGAAACTCTGGTTCGTATCGCCACAGAGGTGGGGCTGGACGCGGCGCGAGCGAGGGAAATTCTTGCCGGTGACGCCTATGCCGATGCTGTGCGGGAACAGGAACGGTTTTATCAACAGCAGGGAATCCACTCCGTACCCGCCGTCATCATCAACGACCGCCACCTGGTGTCGGGTGGACAACCGCCCGAAGTGTTTGAACAGGCGCTGCGGCAGATTGCTGCGGCCTGAGGTGCAAGCCTTCAGGGCGTCAGCACTTCCAGGAGACGGTCCAAGCCACCCGTGTTGATGGCCACCATGGCCTGTTCGCGAACCTTGGGCTTGGCGTGGTAGGCCACCGACAGGCCGGCAACGCCCATCATAGGCAGATCGTTGGCCCCGTCACCCACGGCGATGGTCTGCGCCATGTCGATCCCCAGCAAAGATGCCACCTCCAGCAGGGTGCGCCGCTTCTCATTGCCGTCGCAAATGTCGCCCCAGGGCTGGTTCACCATGCGCCCGGTGAGCACTTCTTCTTGAATTTCCAGCACATTGGAACGTGCGAAATCAATGCCAAGCCGGTCCCGGATGCGGTCGGTGAAAAAGGTAAACCCGCCTGACACCAGCAACACTTTGAGGCCGGCCTTTTTGCAGGCCGCCACCAGCGTTTCGGCGCCCGCGTTGAGTTGCAGGCGCTGGCTGTAGACCTCCTCGAGGTGTGCCACCGTGACGCCCTTGAGCAGTGCCACCCGCTGGCGTAGACTTTCTTTGTAGTCTGCGATTTCGCCGCGCATGGCGGCCTCGGTGATGGCCGCCACTTCGGCCTTGCGCCCGGCCGCGTCGGCAATCTCATCCACGCATTCGATATTAATGAGCGTGGAGTCCATGTCGAAGGCAATGAGCCTGTAGTCGGACAGGCTGCGTGCCGTGGGCAGGTTTTGGACCAGGAGTCCTGGGGATATTTCGGTGGCTGGCATAATGTAAAAGTGCTATTGAATTAGGAGCTTGCTGCGCTTGCTCTATAAGGGCTGGAGCCAGTTTTCTACCTGAAGACCTGGCACGCGGGTGAACTCGGCATCGGCGGTGACCAGGGTGGCGCCCAAGGCCAGGGCGTGGGCGGCGATCAGTGTGTCGTTGGGGCCAATGGGTTGACCTTGGGCCTCAAGATAGGCACGAACGGTAGCGTAGTGCGCCACGACCTCCTGGCCCAGTGGTTCAATCGTGATGCTGGCCATGGCGCGGTGGTATTGTCTTTCCCACTTGGGATTGGGGAGTTTGTGCAAACCGAACAGCAGTTCACACTGGACGACCAGGCTGGTGCAAACGCCGCTGTTTCCCTCGTGCTCCGCTCTGCCAAAGATGCGTTGCGCCACCAGTCCCGTGGGGTTGCGCATGACATGCGAAATGACGTTGGTGTCGAGCAGGTAGGTGTGGGCGCCGGTCACAGCGATTCGTCCCCAAAGTCAATGTCGTCCAGGGGCAGCAAGCCAGCATCGATATCGGGAAACTCCTCGTCGATGGTGCCTTCCGTAGCCATTTCCCGCAATGCGGCAGCCAGCGCGGCCACGGTGCCCTTCTTGGGTCGGTCAGGCACCAACTCCAGAATCAACCGGTTGCCTTCGCGGTGCATCAGCGCCTGGGTACCGGGCAACTCAAACTCCTTGGGTATGCGCACCGCCTGGTTGGCACCATTTCTAAAGAGTTTTACGGCTCTAGCGCCCGTGGTGACTGCGTAGGGCGCTATGGTTTCAGAAGCAAACGGTGCGGGTTGGAGGGGGAGAGTGGGCATCGTGCATCTCCAGTAGAACAGGTTGTCACTGTAGCATATGCTGCGGCATATGCCGCCGATCCAGTACGCATCGCTGGCAGCTACATCCGCGCCGCCATGCGCAACCGCCGGGCAGCATCGTCAGCGCGTGCATCGTCGATCTCGCGCAGCACCGCATTCATATCCACATCCGCAGTGGTGCGT
>CAJBVC010000381.1 GCA_903958915.1 uncultured beta proteobacterium | reverse complement strand
GACCGAGACCATGTGGAGGCCGCCCTGAAGGAGGGCCGCAGTGCCATCAGCAAGCCAATCAACAGCCGAACGCTGAAGTTTCCATTGATCTCCATCGCAACGCCCATTCGCAACGTCCACGGCAAGGTGCTGGCAAGTTTGATCGGCGTGACCAACCTGGGCCAGCAGAACTTCCTGAGCCGCATATCGAGCAACCGCTACGGCAAGACTGGTGGCTATCTGTTGGTAGCACCGCGTTACCGTTTGATCATCACAGCCACCGACGCCAGCCGAACCATGGAAACGCTGCCGCCACCGGGCGTGAGTCCACAACTGGACCGCTTCGTCGACGGCCATCGCGGTACCGACGTATTCGTCAACCCCAAGGGCGTGGACGTGCTCGTCTCAGCGCAGAGTATCCCGGTGGCGGACTGGTACGTGGCAGTGATCCTGCCGGTCACTGAGGCTTTCGCACCGCTGGAAGAATTGCAGCGGCGACTGCTGATGGCAAGTGTTTTGACGCTGGTGCTGATCGCGGCGCTGACATGGTGGGAACTGCGACGCCAACTCTCCCCCATCAGGCAGGCAGCCAATTCCTTGCAGGCGATGACCGCCGGGCAGGAGCGCTTGACTCCCCTGCCGATGGCCCGCAATGACGAGGTGGGCACCCTGATTGGCGGCTTCAACCATGCGCTGGAAATACTCAAAGACAGCGAAACCCGATTTCGCACACTGACCGAAGCCAGCCCGGACGGCATTGTGGTGCACATCGGCGGCCGCACGGTGTATGCCAACCCCGCTGCGGTGCGGCTGATGGGCGGCCAGAGCGCAGACGACCTGGTCGGCAAAGCAATCCTGGACTTCGTGCACCCCGACTTTCGGGAAATTGCGCTGCAACGCATTCAACGAAACCTGCGCGACGGTTTGAGTGCGCCAATGATCGAAGAGCGGTTGATGCGGCTTGACGGAACTGATTTTCCCGTGGAGATTCAGGGCACCACCATTGACTTCGATGGATCGCGCGCCATTCAGTCGGTGTTTCGTGACATCAGCGAACGCAAACTGGCACAGGAAAACCTGCAGTTGGCCGCAAGCGTCTTCTCGCACGCCCGCGAAGGCATTGTCATCACCGACAGCAACGCCAGGATCGTGGATGTCAACCAGACTTTTACCGAAATCACCGGCTTCGCGCGCGCAGAAGTCCTTGGTCAGAACCCGAGCCTACTGCACAGTGGCCGCCAGGACGGCGATTTCTACGCTGCCATGTGGCGCGACCTGGTGGACAAGGGCCACTGGTACGGCGAAATCTGGAACCGCCGAAAAAACGGCGAAGTCTATGCAGAAATGCTGACCATCGGCGCAGTGCGCGACCAGCACGGCACCACCCAGCATTACGTGGGACTGTTCTCGGACATTACCGCGCAAAAGGCCCATCAGGGGCAGCTCGAACACATCGCCCACTTTGATGCACTGACGAACCTGCCCAACCGCGTGTTGCTGGCCGACCGCTTGCAACAGGCGATGTCGCAGGCGGCACGGCGCGGTCTTTTGCTGGCGGTGGCGTATCTGGACCTGGACGGTTTCAAGGGCGTCAACGATCGCCATGGCCACCATATCGGCGACCAGCTGCTGGTGGCGCTGGCCAACCGGGTGAAAGATTCGCTGCGCGAGGGCGACACGCTGGCCCGTATGGGCGGCGACGAGTTTGTGGCGGTGATGATCGATCTGCCAGACGCCCAGGCCAGCGTGCCCTTGCTGCTGCGCATGCTCGCGGCGGCATCGCTGCTGACACACATCGACGGCAATTCCCTGCAAGTCTCGGCCAGCATCGGCGTCACCTTCTTTCCGCAAGCGGACGTCGACGCAGAACAGTTGCTGCGCCAGGCCGACCAGTCGATGTACCAGGCCAAGCTGGCGGGAAAAAACCGCTACCACCTGTTTGATGCAGCGCAGGACAGCAGCATTCGCGGACACCACCAGAGTGTGGAGCGCATCCGCCAGGCCTTGCACGACCAGGAGTTTGTGCTGTACTACCAGCCCAAGGTCAATATGCGACGCGGCACCGTCATCGGCGTGGAAGCGTTGATACGCTGGCAGCATCCCGAGCAGGGCCTGCTCGCCCCTGACCATTTTTTGCCCGCAATTGAAGACCACCCACTGGCGGTCGAAGTGGGCGAGTGGGTGCTTGACACCGCGCTGTGCCAGCTGGAGCTGTGGCAGGCACAGGGGCTTGAGGTGCCGGTCAGCGTCAATATCGGCGCGCGCCAGTTGCAGCAAACCAACTTCATCGAACGACTGCGCGAGCTGTTGGCACGCCACCCTGGCATCAGCGCGCACCGGCTGGAGCTTGAAGTGCTGGAGACCAGCGCCCTGGAAGATCTGGCGTTGGTGTCCGCGGTGATGGATGCGTGCCAGGCCATGGGCATCCGCTTTGCGCTGGACGACTTCGGTACCGGTTACTCCTCGCTGACCTACCTGAAACGCCTGCCAGTTGCGCTGCTCAAGATCGACCAGACCTTTGTGCGCGACATGCTGGAAGATTCCAACGACCTGTCGATCCTCGACGGCGTTCTGCGCCTGGCTTTTGCATTCAACCGCGAGGCCATTGCCGAAGGCGTAGAAACCCTGGAGCATGGCGCCATGTTGTTGCGCCTGGGCTGCGAACTCGGACAGGGATACGGCATTGCGCGCCCCATGCCTGGCGAGCAGTTCCCGGTATGGGCGGCGGCCTGGCAGGTTGACGCTTCCTGGAGTGGCCAAAGCGCCATCGACCCGGTCGATTTGCCTTTACTGTACGCAGGCATTGAACACCGGGTCTGGACCGCTGCGCTGGAGAAACATTTGCAGGACCCTGCAGAGCAGCCTGCACCCGAGCCACAGCAGGGTAGCCGCTTCGAGCGCTGGCTGCAGACACAGGGTCTGCAACGCTACGGTGGGTATGCGAACTTCAGCGCCTTGCAGACCGTGCATACGCAACTTGCAGCGCTTGCCGCGCAGATGCTGGTATTGCAGTCGCAGGGGCAACGTGCGCAGGTCATGCAGCGGTTCGACGAACTGCACCGGCTTGACCAGCTGCTGCACGTGCATCTGGCGGGAATGGTCAGGGTGCTGCGCTCGGCTTCGTAGTTCGCCCGCTGCTGCGGGCGACATCCACTTGGCGGTCAGTCGAATCCCACATACCTGACAAAATTCTGGTTGTCTTCGCGCACCGATTTGACCGTATTGGCCACGAAGTCTTCGTCCGGATACCCCATCGCGATGCAGATCATGATGTTTTCGTCGTCCGGAATGCCCGCGTGCTCGCGCACCACGCTGGACTGCATGATGCCCTGACCGTTGATAACGCATCCCAAACCACGCTCCCATGCGGACAGCACGATGGCGTGTGTGAAGGCACCCAGATCGAACTGGCTGATGGCCGCTGGCTCCAGGTACTTGGCGTAGGTGATGACCAGAGACACCGGAGCGTCAAACTGTCGGAAGCCGCGCATCACCCAATCGGTGCGCCGTGCCTGGTCGTCGCGCGCAATACCCATGGCCTCAAACAATTGCACCGCCACTGCCACCTGGCGCTTGCGGTGCATGCCTTCATAGGCTTCCTTCATGGGGAAATCGCGCCTTGGCGGGATGCCCGCCACCATGTTCCGGGTATTGCCTTCTCGAATGCGGTCCAACGGTGCGCCTGTCACCACATGCACGCGCCAGGGCTGGGTGTTCATAGAAGAAGGCGCCCACTTGGCAACTTCGATGATTTCGTCGATCACCGCAACCGGCACGGGGTCGCGTCGATAGCCACGAATGCTTCTTCTGGCCTTGATCAACTTTTCAAACTGCACGGCTTAGCTTTCAGACAAACGAAAAACAGCAACGGCTCCCACCAGGTCCTGCGCCTGACTCTTCAGGCTGCTTGCGGCTGCCGCCATCTGCTCGACCAGAGCGGCATTCTGCTGCGTGGTCTGGTCCATCTGACCCACGGCCTCGCCCACCTGCGCCACTCCGGCAGCCTGCTCGTTGCTGGCCGCGCTGATCTCCCCCATGATGTCGGTGACGCGTTTGATGCTGCTCACCACCTCGGTCATGGTCTCACCGGCCTGGTCCACCAGCGCCGTGCCCTGCTCGACACGCTCCACGCTGGCACCAATCAGGCTCTTGATCTCCTTGGCCGCTTCCGCACTGCGGCCAGCCAGCGACCGCACTTCGCTTGCCACCACCGCAAAGCCACGCCCCTGTTCCCCTGCACGCGCGGCTTCCACTGCCGCGTTGAGTGCCAGGATGTTGGTCTGAAAGGCAATGCCGTCGATGACGCTGATGATGTCGGCAATCTTTCGACTCGATTCGTTGATGCCCTTCATGGTTTCCACCACCTGTCCCACCACCTCACCACCGCGCACGGCCACGGTAGAAGCGCTCATGGCGAGCTGGTTGGCGGTACGGGCCGAGTCGGCGTTTTTCTTGACGGTGGAGCCCAGTTCTTCCATGCTGGCAGCAGTTTGTTCCAGCGCGCTGGCCTGGCTCTCGGTGCGGGCGGAGAGGTCGTTATTGCCCTGCGCAATCTCGGCGCTGGCGCTGGCCACGCCTTCGGAGCCCTGGCGCACGTTGGAGACCACCCTAGAGAGCGATTCACGCATGGCTGACAAACCAACCATCAACTG
>CAJBVC010000380.1 GCA_903958915.1 uncultured beta proteobacterium | reverse complement strand
GTCATAGGCCTGCTTGCCGCGAAACATCTTGACCGGCCAGATCATGGAGTTGCCGTCCGTGGCGCTGCCTTCGAACGCATTGATCTTGACCGGTTTGTCGCCCTTTTCGATCTTGTCACCCACCAGTGTGTACTTCACGGTGCCGTTAAACCAGATGTACTCGGGTGTTACGTTTGCCTTCCAGGTGAAGTCGCCCTTGGCGGACAAATAGGTGTCGTATCCGTCTTCGTCTTTTTCCGAATATTGCTTGCCATCCTTGTCAACTTTGCCGGCAGTAGACCAGTCCCACGTCATCTTGGTGGGTTGACCACCGCGCGCAAAGGCTGGGATGTGGCAGGTTTGGCAGGCAATCTTGGCCGTGTGTTCATTGAGCTTGACAGTCTGGTGGGGTGCCTGGCCGTGGCATGCCTGGCAAGTTGCTGGGTTGGTGGTTTCGGCTTTGCCGCGCAGGCGTGCCGGATCCTTGTCCTTGGCAGTGGGGTTGTATCGGCTGCCGGGTACCTGGTGACCATCGGTCTTGTGGCAGGTAGCACAACTGAAGTTGTTGCCATCCACGTCCATGTGCACATCAAGCTCTTTGCTGGGCGCTTCAAGAGAACTGTCGAGGTCGCCGTGCTTTACACCGTCGCCGCCACCACCGTTGAAGTGACAGGTACCGCAGGTGGTGCGTTTGGTGGGACCTACTTTTTGCGCGATCTCGCTGAGATTGATGCCACGAATAATTTTGCCGGAGCCGGGCGGGTACTCGGTGTCTTTGGTCACCGGGTTGCCGGCAAAACCACTGGGTTTCCTGTATTTGCCGGTTGCATCGTGGCACGACAGGCAGTCGACGTTCTCTTCGGCATTGAATTCTTTTTGCACATCTTTCCAGCCATACCCGATGTGGCACGTATTGCAGCCACCCTCGTTCGATTTGACCGATGTGCAGAAGTTGTTGACGATATGTTTCTTACCCAGTAACTGCTGAGTCTTGGGGTTCACGTACTCCCACTTCCAGTGTTGGGTTTGGTGAATCTGTTTGGAGGCTTCGGTGTGGCAGGCCAGGCACGCCTTGGTGACCTCGGGACCGGAGTCAAACGTTTTCTGGAGTTCCTTGAACTTGCTGTGGTCGGCGGTGGACTTGGCGAGTTGGACCGGCGTGGTCTGGGTCGCGGCGTGCGCCGCGCTGACGAGGAGTGCCGCCAGAAAAACTGCCTTGATTAAGTGAATGCGCATTACCTTCCCTCTGTAAGGGAGCGGCATCGCACAATTCAATCACCGTTGCAATCAGCCGCTCGAAAGTGGTGAAGGCATTGTTTACCCTTAAGGGGAAACCCTAGTTGATCTAAATCAGTAACGGCGAATATTCGGAAAAATAAATATACAAATATTAGTGGTGACTCTCTAGCTCGGTCACGTTCTTGCCGGGTTCCTTGGTATCGATGCGGGAGCAGACCGAGTGGCACAATTCGGTGACGCGCGGATCGATCACACGGTAGTACATTTGCACCCCGTCGCGGCGCTTACCCAAAATGCCCGCCTTGTACAAGGTGTTCAGGTGTTGCGACATGTTGGGCTGGGTCGTGTTCACCTCCTTCAGGATGTCGGTGACATTCTTTTCAGAGTCGCAAACGCTCTTGATGATGCGTAGCCGAATCGGCGCTGACAAGACAGAAAACAGCTCTGCGGCCAACTCGAAGGTCTGGTCCGTCATAGGGGCGGTTGCCGATGGCAACTGGGCACTGTGGCGCTTTGGCATGGGAAGTAAATCTCCGCTAGGTATCAGCGCTAGTCTAGCGCGATAGTCTCAAAGTTGGAGCCATCCTCCAAACTAACCATAAAACTGAAAGAGTGAACGTGCAAAACAGTACTTTTCATGGCAATGGCCGAGCCGCCCAAGACCATTATTGAGGCAACGCTACAGCCCACATAGGAGGCGTCATGGAAAGCTTCATCTTGCAGGTCCGGAACAACGGGAATTGGGTTCAGTATCCCGAGCAGGACGGCGACACCTCGCTGGCCCTGATGGAATTCATGCTCCAACGCGGCGTCGAATCGCGGGCTCTGACGCGAGTCGAGGGCCGCGTGGAGGTGTTCAATATCAACGAGATGCGCGAAGCGCTGGAGGCCTGGGCCTAATTGCCAAAGTGGCCGCTGGCAATAAGGCGGTCAATCTCGGCCTCCGCTGCCAGCCAGTCGTCCATGGGGTTTGCAGCAGCAAAACCACGGCGCTCGGCGATGTAGAACGCTGCAACCTCGACATAGTTCGCGCGCTGTGCGGGATCCAGCCGCTTTGCGACTGCCGCGGCTTTCCTCGCGGTCGCAGGCTTCGTAGCAGGCATTGCAACAGGTTGTGTAACGGGCTGTGTAACGGGCTTGGCGGCTGCCTTGGGGGTTGCCTTCGTGGCAGGTTTGCTGGTTGCTGCAACTGGTTTGGCTATTGCTTTTTTGGCTGCTGGAGCCTTTGCAACGACAGGGCTTTTCGCAACCGGCTTGGCTGCGGCAGGCGCCTTGCTGCGCGCAGGCTTTTTGACGGCTTCAACGACAGCGGGTGTGGTTTTCTTTGCGGTGGCCATGAATACTCCTCCAATTGGCAATAATTGATTGTTGATAAGTGCGGTCGGAACCCACGTGATCAAGATTACCAATTGTCTCAGCAAATTCCATGCCGATCCGTGCGCGGGGTACCAGTCGGTTACGAAAGCGCAATGCCAGCCTCAATCCTTGAAGACCGGGGCGCGTTTGGACATATTGGCGGTCATGGCTTCGGTGAGGTCTTTGCTCATCAGCATGGCCGCGTTCCAGGTGGCGATGTAGTTCAGGCTGTCGGCCACCGTGTGGTCACGGGCATACAGGATCATTTCCTTGGTGCCCCGAATCGACAAAGGCGACTTGGCGGCAATGCTTGCGGCGATCTCCTGCACCCCGGCATACAGCGCTTCCCGGCTGTCAAACACCCGGTTGACCAGGCCAATGCGTTGCGCCTCATCGGCCAGGCATTTGCGCCCGGTATAGGCCAACTCGCGTGTGATGCCGTCGCCCACCAGCTTGGGCAGGCGCTGCAGGGTGCCCACGTCGGCCGTCATGCCGATATCGATTTCCTTGATGGTGAAACTGGCGTCTGCGCTGCAGTAACGCATGTCGGCACAGGTCACCAGATCAATGCCGCCACCGACACAGGCGCCGTGGACGGCGGCCAGCACCGGCTTGCGGCAGCGCTCCAGGCTGGTGAGGGTGTCCTGCATGTCCAGAATGACACGGCGCAGCGCCTCGCGGGTGCGGGCATCGCAGTCGTTCTGGATTTGCGCGCCCAGGCCCATCATCATCTGCAGGTCGATGCCGGCACAGAACAGTTTTCCTTCACCCTGCAAAACTGCCACGCGGGCTTCTGGTGTCGCGTCCACCCACTGAAAGGCTTTGCGGATTTCCTGCCACATGGTGGCGTTCATCGCGTTGGCTTTTTCGGGGCGGTTCAGACGCACCGTGGCGATGTGGTTTTCCAGTGTGACGGTCAGGGTTTCATATTCCATGATGACTCTCGCTTCATATACTTTTGGCCTGCAGCGCCCGCCAATCAAGCGTAAGGCGCTTCTGAATTGATAGCAAATTCGCTCAGGGTTTGGCGCCCTTCATGGCGGCAAGGTAGGGTGCCAGACGCTTGGCCATCTCATCACCCAACGCCTGCAAGCCACTCATGGGACGCACCATCACCTCAAAGTCGGTGATGCGGCCCTCGTCGTCAAACTGGATCATGTCAATGCCCTTGACATCTTTGCCATTGACCTGGGCACTGAATTCCAGCACCACACTGTTGCCCGCCGGGTTGGCAAACTCGCGGTGGTAGGTGAAGTTCTCAAACACCTTCACCACCGTGCCCAAAATGAGTTGCACCGCTTGCGCACTGGGGTAGGGCGTGTGGGCCATGGGCGAGCGAAACACGGCATTCGGGCTCAGGATGCTACCCAACTCGCCAAGGTTGCCCTCAGCCACCATGGCGTGCCACTTTTGCATGGTGGCATCCACCGCTGGCGATAGGCGCTGCGTCAATGTGGCAGCGGTCGGTGCCGCTGCGGTTCTGGCAATAGTTCCCAGCGCCAAGGCCAGTTCGGTCCCTTGTTTGATGGCCCGTTTGGCATCGAGTTCTGCGGCCTTGTCGGCCCCGCCAATCAGGTGCACCGTGCACCCTGCCGCCTCCAGAGCGGTCTGCAGTTCGCGCTGCGGGTCTTGCCCGGCGCAGACAACGATGGTGTCGGCGGGGATGGTCATGTCTTTGTCACCCACGGTGATGTGCAGACCCGCGTCATCGACCTTGCGGTAGGTGACGTTGTTGACCATTTCGACGTCACGATTTTTCAAGGACGTACGGTGAATCCAGCCCGTGGTTTTGCCCAGCCCATCGCCCACCTTGCTGGCCTTGCGCTGCAGCAGGTACACCTTGCGCGGGCTCTTCTCGATGTGCGCGGCCTTCAAGCCACCGCGCTCGGCGTAGCTGCTGTCGACGCCCCATTCGGCAAAGAACTTGGCCTTGTCCAGGCTCGGGCTCACGCCCTCGTGGAGCAGGTATTCGGCCACATCAAAGCCGATACCGCCTGCGCCAATCAGCGCAACCGTCTTGCCCACCGGCTTCTTGTCGCGCAGCACATCCAGGTATCCCAGCACCGTGGGGTGGTGGATGCCTTCGATCTCGGGCATGCGCGGTGTCACGCCGGTCGCCAGCACCACCTGCTTGAAGCCCGCAGCGGCCAGTTCGCTGGCGTCTACCTTCTTGTTGAGTTGCAGTTGGACCCCCGTGAGTTCGATCTGCTTGCCAAAGTAGCGCAGGGTCTCGTAAAACTCTTCCTTGCCCGGCACCTGCTTGGCGATGTTGAACTGACCGCCAATCTCGCTGGCGGCATCAAACAGCGTCACGTCAAAGCCACGCTGCGCAGCAGTCGTGGCAAAGGCCAGTCCAGCCGGGCCGGCACCCACTACGGCAATGCGATCTTTGGAGGGTGCCGGGGTTTGCACCATCAGCGTCTCGTTGCAGGCACGCGGATTGACCAGGCAACTGGTGATCTTGCCGCCGAAGGTGTGGTCCAGGCAGGCCTGGTTGCAGCCAATGCAGGTGTTGATCTGGTCGGCTTTGCCGGCAGCGGCTTTGTTGACAAAATCGGCATCGGCCAGGAAAGGCCGCGCCATCGACACCATATCGGCCATGCCGTCGGCAAGAATTTGCTCGGCCACTTCCGGGGTGTTGATGCGGTTGGTGGCTACCAGCGGTATGCCCACTTTGCCCTTGAGCTGCTGCGTCACCCAGGCCCAGGCCGCGCGCGGCACCTTGGTGGCGATGGTGGGAATGCGTGCCTCGTGCCAGCCAATGCCGGTGTTGAGGATGGTGACGCCGGCGGCTTCCAGCGCCTGCGCCAGTTGAACAACTTCTTCCTTGCTGGAGCCGCCCTCGACCAGGTCGAGCATGGACAGACGAAAGACGATGATGAAGTTGGCGCCCACCCGCGCGCGGGTGCGACGCACGATTTCCAGCGGGAAGCGGATGCGGTTCTCGTAACTGCCGCCCCAGGCGTCGTCCCGGTGGTTGGTCTGCGCCGCAATGAATTCGT
>CAJBVC010000379.1 GCA_903958915.1 uncultured beta proteobacterium | reverse complement strand
GCGCTGGTGCATGTTGGTGATCAACTGGCGTGAATGATCTGTTCTGCAAATTCATGTGAATAGATTCTCTCGACTTATTGTTGCTGCACACAAGTCAGCGGGCGAGGTTAGCGAGTGTGGTGAGGTGGCATTTCATTGAAGTCAGTTTAACCCCTGAGGGGCAGCGCTAATGGTCAAATGGGGTTGCCTCTGGATTGCTTATACCCACTTTAAAGAAATGGGTGCTACATAGCCGACTGTCAGTCTGTAAGTGCGAATGCCCGGTTTGGCGAAGGTAGATTGCTAATTTCTGCCCCCGCTAAGTGCCTTCTTGAGTCTTCCTTGGTCAAAACCCGAACGACTCCTGTCGTTTAGGTTTGTAGGACGCCCTCCCGCAGTGGCGCGCCAATGCCGCCGCGATCACTGCTAAGGGCGGGCGTCGTATAAACCTCGAGGGAGGAAACCGCGGGGCCAGAAGCGGCCCGAGTTTCACGGGTGCTGCTATGGGGATTTGATTTGGGTGCGATCGGTTGCTAGCACAACAACGCCAACAGCTTGACCTCTATTGCTCACCAATCTGGCGTGCGAGTGCGGCGAATACTGCAAATGACCACGCCACAGGGGCTTCGATTTGCCACTCCGATGCGGTGTAGGCAAGCCTCCTGCGTCTGGCCTGCCGTGAAGCAAACCCAGTGTGGAAGTTCTTCCTCTGTTCATCCGTGGTGTCACGGGTTACCTCGATCAAGAGGCGGTCCACGGATTGCCTGGCCGCGCACGAACGTCTCCAGAATGATCATCTGTGCGCCGCAGTGACCACAGACAAGTGCCGGTCTCACCGGCTCATCTTTGGGCTCCTCACCGTTGGTCTCGTTGACTGCGACAGTAGGCACCACATTCAAGAGTTCGCGCGCAAGCGCAAGCTTCTCTTTGCGCCCATTGTTGGCAATCAGCCCGAAGTGACGGATGCGGTGGAAGCCGCCAGGCAATACGTGCAGCAGAAACCGACGTATGAACTCATCGGCACTCAAGGTCATGGTTTTGTGCCTTGGCTTATCCGGATTGCTCGTATCACGGTAGTCCTTCCATTTGAAGGTAACGCCGCGCTCATCCATCGCCACCAATCGTGAGTTGGCAATGGCCACGCGGTGTGTGTAGCGAGACAGATAGGCCAGCACGGCTTCGGGTCCCGCAAACGGACGCTTGGCATACACCACCCATTCGATCTTGCGCTGTGGCGCGAGCCACCTGGCAAATGCCTTTGGATCAGTCAGTCCTGCATGCTCACCAAAGAACCGCAACTTGCCTGCGTGATGGGCCGCCTCCAACGCCTCTAGGAATCGACGCCGGAACAAGCGCGAGAGCACCCGTACGGACAGGAAGAACCCAGGCTTGCACGATACCCAGCGCTTGCCGTCTGGCGAGAGCCCACCACCCGGCACGATGCCGTGCACATGGGGGTGGTGGGTGAGCGCTGATCCCCATGTGTGAAGTACAAGCGTTGCACCCACCTCTGCACCCAGATGCTTTGGGTCTGCCGCAATGGTGGTCAGCGTCTCAGCGGCGATCTCGAACAGCAGGCCATAGACCACAGCCTTGTTGTAGTAAGCAATATCGCTGATGGGTGCTGGTAGTGTGAAGACCACATGGTAGTAATCCACTGGAAGCAGATCGGCCTGTCTGGCCTCCAACCAGCGCTTGGCTGCAACGGCTTGGCACTTGGGGCAATGGCGATTGCGGCACGAGTTGTAGGACACCTGATCGTGTTCGCAGTCTGGACAGCGCAAAACATGTCCCCCCAGCTCCGCGGTTCGGCACTGTTCGATCGCTGACATGACCTTAAGCTGACCCAGGCTCAGGTGGGAGCGCTGAGCAAGCCGCCAGGCTGGCCCATGGGTGCGGAAGATGTCCGCGACCTCCAGGGTACGTGGCCCCATGGAGGTGGTCTATGGGGTTTGTTCGGGCTGCCTTGGTGCGGGGTTGCGCGTTGCCTCCAGCGGGCTGATGACTTCGCGCAGGAGCTCAGTTGCCACCTGGACGTAGTGCGCAGTGGTATCGAGCCTTTGGTGTCCAAGCAATACTTGGATCACACGAATATCTACCTTCTGCTCGAGCAGGTGGGTAGCAAAGGAGTGACGCAACGTGTGCATGGAGACGCGCTTGTCGATCTGAGCCATGGTGGCGGCGTCATGGATGGCGCGGTTTAGCTGACGTGTTCCCAGCGACTGCAGCGGATCAAGGCCCGGAAACAGCCAGCCGTTATCAAGCATCTTGCCCTGGGCGCGGGCCACACGCCACCATACCCGCAGGCGCTCCAGCAGCACCGGAGAGAGCATGGCGTACCGGTCCTTGCGGCCTTTGCCTTGTTCCACGCGCAGCGTCATGCGTTGGCTGTCAATGTCGGTCACCTTGAGCGCAACCACTTCGCTGACCCGCAGGCCGGTGCCGTAGGCCAGCGACAGTGCCGTCTGGTGCTTGATGTGGGACACGCATCCAAGCAGCCGAGTCACTTCTTCCTTGTTCAGAACCACGGGCAGCTTCTGCGGAACGCGCACCGACTGCATCTTGGCCATAGCCTCAGGTCGACCCAGGGTGACCTCAAACAGAAAGTTCAAGCCAATGATGGTTGCGTTGAGCGTGATGGGTGACGTGCCCTTGTCCACCATATCCAACTGAAATCGGCGCAGGTCTTCGTCTGTAGCGGTATCGGGCGAGTGGCCCAGGAACTTGGTGAACTTACGCACCGCCAGGATGTAGGCCGATTGGGTCTTGGGTGCGAGCTTGCGAAGTCGCATGTCTTCTACCATGCGTTGGCGCAGTGGGGTGACCGTTTGAGTCGATGATTGCATGTCAGTGCTCCTGTGTGAACGAGGCCAATTGCCTCAATTCACTACATCGACATCAACTATGCAGGCGCTTTCAACACACGCTGGATCGGGGACTACCGCGACAGCGGTTTAGTCCAGCGCTGCTCAAGAGCCAGTCACGATAAGGAAGACGGTTAGCCGATCCGAAGGTCCGCTTTGGTTTCCCTGAGCGTTGCCGCGAACGTCAGGTCCTCAATGGTCTGGTCGTCAGGAATGGGCACGGTGCAGAGTGTCACGAACGACAGCAGCAAGGCGCTTTACACGTAATTGGAATTTGAGCCGCAAGAACGGTACATGCAATCTCTGCATTGGGCTGGCTCCGGTCGTTCACGCATCACTTTCGTAAGTCAAATATGCAGCGTTAGCTGACTTAAAGCGCCAACCTCCGCTGGACTCATATGGCTATTGGCAGTGGTGCCATGACCATCATTTAGGGATCATCAATTCTTGGATGGCCTGAACGACCACTTCGGGACTTTCTTTCTGGACTTGGTGATCGGAATCCATCACAACCGTTTTTGCGCCAGGATACATCGCGCGTACCCGAGAAATTGTTGCAGTATCCGCATTGATCACACCGAAGTCCACAGCAATCGCACCTGCGGACTTGGGGGCGTTAACTAGTCTCGTTACCGGAATTTGCGATGCCCATGGGTAGGCCATGACGTCCTCGCCCGTTGAAAAAATTGCGTCAATTTCACGGGAGGCCATACTGCTGAAAAAAAGTGCCTTACCCCAGCGCGCGTAAATGGGAAAGTCTTCAGGCTTTTTGATAATGCCGGGGTACAAAGAGTCAACCAATACCAAGCCTTGCACTTCGACGGGGTACATCCGTGCATACAGCTGCATGTAAAGCCCGCCAAGGGAGTGCCCCACCAATAGATAAGGCGGCTTGAGTCCTTGTTGCTGCAGCAATTCTCGCAAATCAGCCACAATTTGGCGACCGTCACGGGGCCGATCAGTGGCCTCACTGCGTCCGATACCTGGCCGGTTGTAGGCAAAGACGGACCACGCCTTCGTTGGCCTTGACTTGTCGGACTTGGCATCAAGCCCGCTAATCACTCGGCTCCAACCTTCTAAGTTAGCACGCGAACCGTTCTCGATAACCACAGTTCCTGCCGAATTATCCTGGCTGATGACCCGCTGCTCGATGGCTTCACCATGCAGGCGTGTGAGCGTCGTCGGTGGAGCGTCACTTGCATAAGCCAAACCAGTGCCATTCAAAATCAATGCGGAATGTACGATAGCGAAAACACGCAACGCTTGCAATTTGTAGCCAGCAGTGGGCCAAGATAGGGTGAGGTGATTCATGGAGGTATAGCAAAGTTAGATTGGCAGAAGTTGCTTTTGTAATTCCTGGGCGGCTTTATGTCTCGTAGCTTGCGATGGTCTGCGCAATTGAATGGGTAGATTGCAGCGACGCTACTGGAAAAGTAGCGCCTGGGACCCCGAGCGGCTGCACTCCTCAAACACATACTCAGTCGCCAAGTTGAGCGTGTATCGCTGTTTGGCTGAGCCCCGAGCACCTAGCCGCGCATAGAAGCGCATGGCATCGTGGTTCCAGTCGGGCGTTTGCCATTGCAACTCCGTACAGCCCTGCTCCGTTGCAAATGCCTGCACTGCACGCATCAGTGCTTGTCCACCACCCTGACCGCGGGCAAAGGGCGCGAGGTACAGGCAATCTAAATGCGCAAATCGCTGGCCGCTCAAAGTGGCAAAGTCCAGAGTGACACTGGCGTAGCCCACAGTAATGCCGTCTCGTTCTAACAACCAAATATGCAGTGGACCGCTGGACAGGGCAACTCGCAAGCGCTGGACGTGACCCACCTCGTTGTAAGGCAATCGTTCATACGCGGCATGTGCTGCGCACAGCGGTGCCAGTGCTGATGCGTCTGCAGGCACCGCCGCACGGACAACGTGCGGGAAAACGCTGGCGCTCAACATACGTGCTCAATAGCGAGGGAGAAGGCGAGCATTTGGGAGCCGGCGGTGATCTTGGTGACGGCCATGGTGGACCTAACGCTAGGGTCGAATTAGGCAGCCAAATGACTGACTTCAGTCACCAAGGAGAAGCCTTCGTCTATCCAGCCTGTGATACCGCCGATCATGATTTTGACTGGCCGGCCGAGCTTAGCCACTGCAATAGCCGCTTTGGTCGCGCCATTGCAGTGTGGTCCCGCACAATAAGTGACGAACAACGTATCGCCTGAATACGCGGCTAATTTGGACGCAATGATTTTTCCTCGTAAAAGGTTGATCGCACCCGGGAGGTGGCCTTTTGCATACGATTCTGGGCTGCGTACGTCTAGGAGGACGAAGCCAGGGTTACCTGATGCAATCGCGTCATTGGTATCCCAGCAA
Organism: uncultured beta proteobacterium; assembly: GCA_903958915.1. GTDB lineage: Bacteria > Pseudomonadota > Gammaproteobacteria > Burkholderiales > Burkholderiaceae_C > Allorhodoferax. The sequence goes on along the minus strand of CAJBVC010000379.1, from coordinate 1,458 downwards.
TCGGTTTCGAATTGGAACGTTGCCGAAAAATGGGCGATCGCCGATGTGCTGTCTGCTGCTGGGTATGCAAGGACTGAATTGCTCGTTGTTGTCATGGTAGTGATCTCTGTTTGGTGGTACCGACGATGACCTGTGTGGCCATGTAGGAACTTTATAGACGGATGGACTTATCATTGATACCAATATTGCAATATAGATAAGACCAATGAAGACTCCGCAGCCCAGTTTGTGGATGGGCCTAATGGATGCCACCGAGCACCGTGGCATGGGCCTGCGAGAGCGCCTGTGTGCGGCGCTGCGTGACGCAATACGCGATGGGACGCTTAAACACGGTGCACGTCTGCCGGCCACTCGAGTACTGGCGCAAGACTTGGCGCTGTCCCGGGTGACGGTGGAGGCGGCCTATGACCAGTTGGAAGCCGAGGGCTATGTGATGCGCCGAATCGGCCACGGTAGCTTTGTGGCGGTGCAGGCGAGCACTGAACTGGCACCCGTCAAGCGTGGCCGCATGACGAGCCCGTTGATAACACAGGCCATCTTGTCGCAGCGGGGCCAGGGCATGCTAGATACGGGCGGCTGCATGGAGCCGCTTCGCCTGCAGGCCTTTGCCGCCGGCAGTCCTGACCTGCGGGCCTTTCCCCATGCCCTGTGGCGCCAATTGACCAACAAGCGTCTGCGCCAAACCCCGGAGGCGCTGATGCGTTATGGCGACCCGCAGGGTCGTGAAGACCTGCGTGAGGCCATCGCACAGTACCTGATGGGATCACGTGGTGTGCGTTGCACCCCTGGGCAAGTACTGGTGTTAACTAGCTCGCAGCAAGCGCTCCAACTGTCGGCCACATTGTTGTTGGACCCGGGCGATTATGTTTGGCTGGAAGACCCCGGCTACCGTGGTGCACGCGCCGCATTCGCGGCCGGCGGTGCACAGTTGGTGCCCTTGCTGGTAGATGGGCAGGGCCTAGTGCCGGACTTCACGCTGCCTGCACCTCGGCTGATCTACCTCACGCCAACCCACCAATATCCCACCGGTCACACACTTAGCTTGCAGCGCCGCTTAGCGCTTATAGATTACGCCAAGCGCACCCGATGTTGGATTGTGGAAGACGATTACGACAGTGAGTTTCTTTACGACAGCCGCCCCACCCCCAGCCTACAGGGGTTGGATGATGGCGCCCGAGTGATATATGTTGGTACCTTCTCTAAAACGCTGTATCCGTCATTGCGTATCGCCTACGCCGTGCTGCCTGAGGCGCTGGTACAGCCCATGGTGACAGTGCGTAGCGTATACGACGGTCATGTAGCTCAACTGGCGCAGGTAGTGACCGCAGACTTTATGGTGCAAGGGCACTTTGCAGCGCACCTGCGTCTTATGCGCCAGCTTTACCGTAGTCGCCGCGACTTGCTGCTGGAGTTGATTGCGCATAGGCTACCTTGGGCGCAGCCGCTCAATTGCAGCGG
>CAJBVC010000378.1 GCA_903958915.1 uncultured beta proteobacterium | reverse complement strand
AGGCAGGTCGAGTCCGCCGGGGATAGCACGCATCTTCATGACGTCGCCTTCCATTTTCATTTCATGAACTTCGACCACGCCTGCCGCGGGCGATGAGCCCCCAACAAGCTTGGCACCGTCTTTGGCAGTGAGTTTCATGAAAGCACCGGTGGCCTTTTGGCCCTGCACGGTGGAGCGCGCCCAGGCGTCTTTGATGTCGACGGATTGGGCCAGGGCCACCGTGGAGAAGGTGGCTACAACAATAACGGATGTGAGTTTTGCAATGGATTTCATGGATGAAAGTTCGTAGAAGTGGAAAGAAAATGCACTTCCGTTGAACACCTACCTGCCGGATCGATCAACGAAATGCTGCCCACTCCCCTATGGAATGGGCGCTGAACGCTACGAAATACGTAGCGGATTCAGGACAACGCGGGTGGACCCCGCGCCGGCATCGGCGAGGCGGTACGCGCAGCAATGAAAGCCGCAGGAACGCCTTGGAGCGCATAAGACAGAGCACAAGAAGGTCGCACCGCTGCGCCGGGTTGCGGAGGTGGCGCTGCCATCGTCGCGCACAGCGGGCAGTCCATCCTGGAATGAACTTGTTCCGTAGTGCTGCCATCCTCATTCTGGATCAGCACCTTCATGACGCCAGTGCCAGTACAAACCAAAAGAATATTTTGTGCAGTGATGACAGGTGCGGCCAAAGCAATGCCGAACGACAGGACAAACCACGCCAGCACAAGGCGCGTGAGCATGGTGAATCGTCGCAGGGTTTGCATCGTGCGCATTATGTCAGCATCTGCTTGCACTTCAGGGATTGCAAAAACCTACTGCTGAGTTGCGTGAACTCTAAGCACCAAAACCATAAACGACGCAGCGCAAATCCATGACCCAACGATTCGAACTCCGATTTGTGCCCAGCGTGCCTTGAGCGAGTCAACCAACCAGCCCACATCCACCACAATCAGGAATGAGCTGCAAAGGACCCCAAACGTAGCCAATGCAAACTTGCCCGCCGGAATTCCCTCTTGGACGGAATCTGCCACAACACAAGACGCAACCAATATGGCCAACAAGCACTGAAGGAGAGTTGTTGTCCTCACTGCCGTGGCTGTACACAGACCCACGGCAGCGGCAAGAATCAGGAGGAGATTTACGGCAATGCTGCCGGTCCACTCAGATCCATATGTCAGGATCGGTAGCCCAACTAACAACCCGATGCCGAAGGATACGATTGCGAGAAGCGCCCGATCCATTCCACCTTGGCCAAGCAGCAGCGCCAATGCCAGCATGGCCAACACCTGTTCTGCCACCCGCAGCGGATGCAACATCCCCGAATAGAAGAATCCAATACCAGGAATGGGGCTATGTGCTTGCGCCAACTCCGGCAGTGCAAATGCGGTCACAGCCACGAAGAAAACCCAGGGCCGCATTGCGCAAGGACTCAGATCCAGCCGCCGAGAAAGCCAGCACCCCCGCAGGCAATGCAGATACCTGCTACACGGATCAGACTGCGCCCAGCCTTCCAGCGGGTCAGCTCCCCCAGCGCGATACCGCACAGGTGCAGCATTCCGGTGGACAGCACAAAACCCAGACTGTAGGCGACAGGATCAGCAGCACCAGGCAGCTCCATCCCATGGGCATGGCCGTGGAAGACCGCAAAAACTCCCACAATGACTCCCGCAACCCACAGCGGGGGACGCCTGGCAAGCGCAATCATTAACCCAAGCACGACCGAGGACAGCGCAATTCCTGTTTCTGTCGCCGGCAAAGGTATGCCCAGAACTCCCATGGCTCCGCCAACGGACATCACCAAAGGGAAGACAACCGGCAGCACCCAAATCGCCGGTGCGCCCAAGAATGCACCCCAGATACCCACGGCAACCATGGCAAGCACATGATCTGCACCAGATAGCGGGTGGCGAAAACCTGCCGTAAATCCGCCCACGATGCCGCCGCCTTCATGGGCCATCGCAGGAAGTGCGAAGACAATCAAAACCACTGCACACAGCAGGGAGCGGGCAATGCCCTTTGGCGCATCAACTCTGATCATTTCTTTTCCTAATTGAAACAAGTCTCAAAACTCCCGGTCAACAAATAGTAATACAATATTTTTAATCTTCATACGCGTTGCCAGAAGGATCTCATCATGCACATGGCCGATGCTCTGCTTTCCCCCGCCGTTGGAATCGCCTTTTGGGCAGCGTCCGGCACTGCATTGGCGATTTCTTCCAGCAAGGTCCGCAACGACCCGCGGGACTTTCTTGTCCCACTGATGGGCGTGCTCGGTGCATTCGTCTTTGCCGCAATGATGATCAACTTCACGATCCCCGGCACGGGATCGAGCGGACATATTGGTGGCGGGTTGCTGCTCTCCATATTGTTGGGGCCCTACGCGGCTTTTGTTGTCATTGCGTCGGTGCTGACGATGCAGGCGTTGTTCTTTGCAGACGGTGGGCTGCTTGCGCTGGGCGCCAATATCTTTAACCTGGGGGTGTTCCCCTGCTTCATCGGCTTGCCGTTGATCTATCGCCCCTTGCTGAAACGCGCCGGTGTAATGGCCTCGAAGCGGCGCATGGCGGCCATCACCGTCCTTGCAACGGTCGTCAGCCTGCAACTCGGTGCCCTGGGTGTGGTGACGCAGACCCAACTCTCAGGAATCAGCAGCCTGCCACTGAGCGGCTTCCTGCTCCTCATGCAACCGATACATCTTGCTATTGGGCTGGTCGAAGGTCTCGCAACGGCAACACTCATTTACTTCGTGCGCGAAGCCCGGCCTGACCTGTTTGTTGATGCAGAGGCGGCGGGTGCGCAGTCTTTGGCTTCCAGGTTCCCGACCAAGTTGATTGCAGGCTTGGGAGTGTTGGCACTGGTCACTGCGGGGGTGTTTTCGTGGTTCGCTTCATCGCAGCCCGATGGCCTTGAATGGAGCATCGCACGCGTCACGGGACGCACTGAGTTGGAGGCGACAGACTCCTCGGTTCATACGCGACTGGAAGAGCTCCAAAAGAGTCTGACCGTTTTCCCCGATTACAAGTTCTCCCTCGATGCAAAAGATGCATCACCAGAACCAGAAAAGCCGACTGCCCCAGAAGCATGGCCCGCGGTCAATGCCGGGACTTCGCTTGCAGGCGTTATCGGTGGTCTTGCAACACTGAGTCTTGTCACTTTGGTGGCATACCTGTTGCGTCGGCGTAGAAAGGTCGACGGCGATGCAGGTACGCCAGGCTGATCTGTGGTTCAGAACAACCCGTTGTGAGCAGCATCCAATCGGCGCTCGATGAATTTGCGTCGCTGGATGCCTTTTCAACGCGGCAAACGGCCTTGTCTGCACTGGACCCGCGCGCCAAGATTCTTGCCACGCTGGGGTTCATCCTCACCGTGGTGTCTTTTGACCGCTATGCCATTGCGGCGTTGCTACCGTTTGCCCTGTTTCCAGTGGTGATCGCTGTTCTGGGGGAAGTCCCACTGAGGGCCATTTGGACAAAGATTTTGGCTGCGGCGCCGTTTGCCATCATGGTGGGGATCTTCAACCCCTTGATGGATTACAAGATAGTCCTTGAACTCTTTGGGATCTCGGTATCTGGGGGTTGGATATCGTTTGCCTCCATCCTTATCCGCTTTGCGCTCACAGTGGGGGCAGCCTTGGTGCTGGTGGCAACTACCGGGTTTCACCAGATCTGCGTCGGCTTGGCCCGCCTGGGTGTCCCGCAGGTATTTACGACCCAACTGTTGTTCATGCACCGGTATGCTTTGGTGCTCGCAAGTGAAGCAGGTCGCATGAATCTGGCGCGAGAACTTCGCGGTGGTGGGAAGTCGTTGCCTCTCGCAGTCTATGGACCCTTGCTCGGACATTTGCTGTTGCGCGCGATAGACCGGTCTCAACGTGTTTACCAGGCTATGGTTGCCAGAGGATTCAATGGGGCCATGCGCTCCAGCCGGGAATTGCAGTGGCGTGCTGTCGACTCGCTGTTTCTGGCAGGGTGTTGGACAGGCTTTTTTTGTGCGCGCAACCTTGATCTGTCCCACCTGCTGGGTGCGACTTTATTGGGGCGGTTCCCTTGAGTCACTTTCAACTGCAAGCGCAGGAGTTGTCTTTCACCTACCCGGACGGACACCAGGCTTTGCAAAGTGTGAGCTTTGGTATTTGCCAGGGCGAATCCGTCGGCATCATTGGCCGCAACGGTGCTGGTAAATCGACTCTGCTGCTGCATCTCAACGGAATACTAAGAGCCACCGCTGGCGAGGTGCGGGTTGAGGATGCTGCGATTTCTACAGAAACTGTGGCTCAGGTACGGCGCACCGTGGGGTTGATCTTCCAGGACTCCGATGACCAGCTGTTCATGCCGACGGTGTTTGACGATGTGGCATTCGGCCCGACCAACATGGGTCTGTCATTGCAGGAAGTGCGGTCGCGTGCAGAGGCTGCACTTGCAACCGTGGGTGTCAGTCATTTGGCTGACCGACTGCCCTACAGACTTTCTGGTGGCGAGAAACGTGCTGTGGCCATCGCTGGAGTCCTGGCCATGTCGCCCTCGGTACTTGTCATGGACGAGCCCAGCGATGGCCTGGATCCGGCCGCTCGCCGTCGCCTGATCAACTTGCTCAAGGGGTTGGATTACACCAAGATCATTGCAAGCCATGATCTGGACTTGGTTGAAGATGTTTGTTCGAGGGTGCTGGTTATGCATCACGGACGTCTTGAGGCGGACGGCCCGCCCGATGTGATCTTTGCGGACAAAGTGCTCCTGGATCGCTGCCACTTGGAGCTGCCACTGAGCCGACAGCGACTTTGAGCTGCCGTTCCCTTTTCATCAGGTCTTGGGTTTGAGGTGGATGTGGGAGTGGTTCTTGCCATGCGCGCCATGGCTGTGGTGGTGACCACTCCCTGCGATGTCAGCGGAGACCAGATTGAGTTGCCCATGGCGCACACCACGTTCCGAAATCAGGGCATCGGAGAAGTTGCGTACTGAAGCGGTGGGCCCCCGCAGAATCACGCTTTCCATACAGTTTTCGTGGTCCAAGTGGGCATGCAAAGTTGCGACGGTGAGATCGTGCTGGTCATGTTGCAAAGCGGTGAGACGCTCGGCCAAATCACGTTCATGGTGGTTGTAGACATAGGAAAGATTGGCGACGCAGTGTCCTGCCGGACCCGCATCCTGCCGATCTGCTTCCAGATGAGAGCGAACCAGATCGCGCACGGCCTCCGAGCGGTTCTTGTAACCACGCGCGGCGATCAAGCGGTCAAATTCAGCGGCCAGTGCTTTGTCGATTGAAATGGTGATGCGTTCCATTGCCTTTATCCGTCTCAAACCAGGGTGAGTTCAGTATAGGACAGCATCACAGGACGGCTCATGGGCGCGACTGGCCGAGACCCGAGTCCGCCGCTCCAACGGTATGCCCGTTAGACAGTTTGGTTGTTTAGAAACAAGAAACAATTGTTTTGATTTTGCCCCCAGCTTCGATAAAGTGGCGGCTTCGGGCGCGCGGCCCGCTTGTCTTGACTGCCACAAAAGGAATCTCCATGTCTCACATTTTTAACGACAACTCGCTTTCCATCGGCCGCACACCCCTGGTGCGCCTGAACCGCATCACTGATGGCGCGGGCGCCACCGTGTTGGCCAAAATAGAAGGGCGCAACCCGGCCTACTCGGTCAAATGCCGCATCGGCGCTGCCCTGATTTGGGACGCCGAGAAACGCGGTGTGCTCGGCGCTGGCAAGGAGTTGGTCGAGCCCACCAGTGGCAACACCGGCATCGCGCTGGCGTTCGTGGCGGCCGCGCGCGGCATTCCCATTACGCTCACGATGCCGGAAACCATGAGCATTGAGCGGCGCAAACTGCTGCTGGCCTATGGCGCAAAACTGGTACTCACCGAAGGCGCCAAGGGCATGAAAGGTGCCATCGCCAAAGCCGAGGAAATTGCCGCCAGCGACCCTGCCAAATACGTGCTGTTGCAGCAATTCAAGAACCCGGCCAACCCGGCCATCCACGAAGCTACCACTGGCCCCGAGATTTGGGATGACACCGACGGCGCCATCGACATCTTTGTCTCTGGCGTAGGCACCGGTGGCACCATCACCGGGGTTTCGCGCTTTATCAAGAAAACGAAGGGCAAGGCCATCACCACCGTGGCGGTGGAGCCCAGCGCCAGCCCGGTGCTGTCACAAACAAGGGCCGGTGAGGAAATCAAGCCCGGGCCGCACAAGATCCAGGGCATTGGCGCGGGCTTTGTGCCCGATGTGCTGGATCTGTCCCTGGTCGATGCCATTGAACAGGTGAGCAACGAGGAGGCTGTGGAGTTCGCGCGCAGACTGGCACGCGAGGAAGGCATTCTGGCTGGCATATCCTGCGGTGCAGCCACTGCGGCGGCGGTGCGCTGGGCCAAGAAACCGGAAAACGCGGGCAAGACCATTGTTGTCGTTCTGCCGGACTCCGGCGAGCGCTACCTCAGCTCGGTCCTGTTCGAGGGAGTGTTTGACGCCACTGGTGCAGCACTAACAACGGCCGGCTGACTTGGTTTGCGGCTGGGCAGCGCCACGACGTTTTGCTCCGTGTCCCCCGCCCGCTACGCGGTCTCCTCCTTGACCTGCGCAAAACGCCGTACCGCCACCCCGCTGGCGGTACGCTATTGACACACGCTCATGTTCAAATGTGGCTCTAGCGCTTGCCAGACAAGCGTGAGTAGCTATCTTTCTTGTAGCGCAGTAGACTTGGGTGCATGACACAAAGCGGCAACCCCAATGGCATCATCCTTTTTGCGCACGGCTCCCGTGACCCCCTTTGGCACAAGCCCATGGAAGCTGTGGCCGAGCGCATCCGACAACGCGCGCCCGACACCGTTGTCGGCAGTGCTTACCTGGAGCTGAGTACACCGGATCTGGCAACCGCCATGCACGCCATGCCGCTGGCCGGTGTGCGCAACGTGACCGTGGTGCCGCTGTTTCTGGGCGTCGGCAAGCACGCACGCGAGGACCTTCCGGTGCTGGTGGACGGCCTGCGCCAGCAGTATCCGGATATCCACATTGCGTTAGCGCCTGCCGTCAGCGAAGACCCCCGCCTGATTCAGATGCTGGCAGAAATCGCTCTCACGAGCTGAGGCCGGTACGCCGCTTAGACCACGTTGAGATAAACGCCGGTCTCCGTTACAGCGCCCTGCCCGACGCGACCAATCTCGGCCACCTGGTCGAAGCCGTGGCGCCGGAAGATGTCCATCACGGCGCCCACCGCATCCGGCGTACAGCTCACCAGCAAGCCACCGCTGGTCTGGGGGTCCGATAACAGTGCCTGATCGGACGCTGCAAACGTGCCGGGCAGTCGGATCTGGTGGCCATAGGCAGCCCAGTTGCGGCCGGACGCACCAGTCACCATCCCAGCGTTGGCCAGATCCTGCACGCCATCAATCAATGGAACCTTGGCCCACTCCACCTCCAGCGTGCAGTGCGCCCCGCGCGCAATTTCCAGCGCATGCCCGGCCAGGCCAAAGCCGGTCACATCGGTCATGGCGTGCACACCATCCAGCTGCGCAAGATCAGGCCCGGGTGTGTTGAGCTGGGTCGTCACGGCCAGCATGCGCGCGTAGCCCGCCGCATCGAGTTTTTCCTTCTTCAAGGCCGCCGACAGGATGCCCACTCCCAGCGGTTTCCCCAGAATAAGGACATCACCGGGAAGCGCAGCGGCATTGCGCTTGACACGTTTGGGATGCACCAGCCCCAGTGCTACCAAGCCGTAAATGGGCTCCACCGAATCAATGGTGTGCCCACCTGCAATCGGAATGCCGGCAGCCCTGCAGACTGACGCGCCACCAGCGAGAATCTTGCCAATGGTCTCGGTCGACAACACGCTGATCGGCATGCCCACAAGGGCCAGCGCCAGGATCGGGGTTCCGCCCATCGCGTAGACATCCGAAATCGCATTGGTGGCGGCGATTCGGCCAAAATCAAACGGATCGTCCACGATCGGCATGAAGAAATCGGTGGTGGCGATAATTGCCTGCGCATCATTGAGCTGGTACACCGCCGCATCGTCGGAGGTCTCAATACCCACCAGCAATTCGGGTGGCAGCGGCAGGGCGGTGGTGGTCTTGAGGATTTCCGACAGCACACCCGGGGCGATCTTGCAGCCGCACCCCCCACCGTGCGACAGTGAGGTCAGGCGGGGTTCTGTGGCTGGTTGTGGCGAGGTGGCAGTGTGGGGGCTTTGCATGGCACTCATTTCTTCGACTTGGTTTCCTTTTTGGTCTTCTTGGACTTGGCCGGCTTTGCATCAGCGGAGTGACCCTTGAGCTCTGCCTCGACCCGCTCACACAGGGTGCGCAGAATCTTCACCCGCGCATAGTTCTTGTCGTTGGCCTCGACCATGGTCCAGGGCGCATTGCCAGTGCTGGTACGCTCCACCATATCGCAAATGGCCTGCTGGTAAGCGGTCCACTTTTCACGGTTGCGCCAGTCTTCCTGGGTGATCTTGAAACGCTTGAATTCGATCTTT
>CAJBVC010000377.1 GCA_903958915.1 uncultured beta proteobacterium | reverse complement strand
CCGGTTGCACAACCACCCCGATTTCGAGTTGCAGGAATGCCTGCGCAACGTGCACCGTATCGTCGAAATCCGTCTGAACGACCTGCTGGGGGTCACTCCCGAACAGGGCAACACGGTGTGGGACTGGCAGGAAACCCTGGCCCAGCATTCCGAGCCCGCCTACGCTGCCGCAGGCCAGCTCACCGTGACCTACCTCACCGATGCCCACCGCGCTTGCGCCGCGCTGATTGCCCAGCAGATGCGTGATTGCGGCTTTGACAGCGTGGCCATCGACGCTGTTGGCACTGTGGTGGGACGCTATGAAAGCGATAGCTGGCCACGCAATGCTGACGGGCGCAACAGCATCAAATCATCTAGAACCCTGCTGACGGGCAGCCACTATGACACGGTGCGCAACGCCGGCAAGTATGACGGTCGCCTGGGCATTTATGTGCCCATGGCAGTAGTGCAAAGGCTGCACCAACAGCAGCGTCGCCTGCCCGTGGCGCTGGAAGTGGTGGCATTTGCCGAGGAGGAAGGGCAACGCTTCAAGGCCACCTTTCTGACGTCCAGCGCGCTCACCGGCGAGTTTGATACGGCATGGCTGGACCAGCAGGACGCAGACGGAACCACCCTGCGCGAAGCCATGCTGCACGCCGGACATAACCCTTCGGACATTGCAAACCTGCACCGCAACCCGGGGGACTACCTGGGCTTTGTGGAAGTACATATCGAGCAGGGCCCGGTACTCAACGCCCTGGATATTCCGCTGGGCGTGGTGACTTCCATCAACGCCAGTGTTCGAATGCAGGGCGAAGTGCTTGGCATGGCAAGCCACGCCGGCACCACGCCGATGCAGCAACGCCGCGATGCCGCTGCCTCAGTGGCCGAACTGTTGCTCTATGTGGAGCAGCGCGCAGGCGAACAAAGCGATGCTGTGGGCACGGTGGGCATGCTGCAGGTTCCCAATGGCTCGGTCAATGTGGTTCCCGGGTGCTGCCAGTTCTCCTTGGACTTGCGTGCACCCACCGATGCACAGCGCGACAGCCTGGTGAGCGATGTCTGCAAGCAGTTGATCGCCATTTGCGAGCGCCGCGGCGTGCACTACAACCTGCAGGAAACCATGCGGGTGCGTGCGGCCCCCAGCGCGCCTGAGTGGCAGCAGCGCTGGGAAGATGCGGTATCCGCCCTGGGCGTGCCCATCCACCGCATGCCCAGCGGCGCCGGGCACGATGCCATGAAAATCCATGGCATCCTGCCGCAGGCGATGCTGTTTGTGCGCGGCCAAAATGCCGGCATCAGCCACAACCCGCTCGAATCCACCACCAGCGACGACATGCAACTGGCTGTGGACGCTTTCACCCATCTGATCAACCACCTGCAACCATGACCCATTACGAACAACTCGACGCCTGGATCGACGCACACTTTGACGAACAGGTGCGCTTCCTGCAAGCCCTGATCCAGGTACCTACCGACACGCCGCCAGGCAACAATGCGCCCCATGCCGAGCGCGCTGCCGAGCTGTTGGGCGCCATGGGGCTCGCCACCGAGAAACACCCGGTACCGGCGGAACTGGTGCGAGCGGCTGGGCTGGAAACCATCACCAACCTGATCGTGCGGCGCAGTTACGGTGCCGGGCGCACCATTGCGCTGAATGCGCATGGCGATGTGGTACCACCGGGCGACGGTTGGACCCATGACCCCTATGCTGGAGCAATCGAGGACGGCAAGATCTACGGCCGTGCCGCCGCAGTGAGTAAGTGCGATTTCTCCACCTACGCATTTGCGGTACGTGCGCTTGAGTCCCTGCAACTGCCACTGCACGGTGGCATCGATCTGCTGTTTACCTATGACGAGGAGTTTGGCGGAGAAGTCGGCCCCGGCTGGCTCCTCCAAAACAAGCTCACCCAGCCCGACCTGTTGATTGCTGCGGGATTCTCCTACCAGGTGATCACGGCCCACAACGGCTGCCTGCAAATGGAGGTGACCGTGCATGGAAAGATGGCCCACGCGGCCATTCCCGCAACGGGTGTAGACGCCTTGCAAGGCGCCGTGCGCATTCTCAGTGCGCTGTACGCGCAGAACACGCTCTACCAACAGGTGACGTCCGAGGTGGCAGGCATTACCCACCCCTACCTGAACGTGGGGCTGATTGAGGGCGGCACCAACACCAACGTGGTGCCGGGACGCGTGACCTTCAAGCTCGACCGGCGCATGATTCCTGAGGAGAACCCGACCGAGGTGGAGGCTACATTGCGCCAGGTCATTGCCGACGCCGCCGCGCAAACACCCGGCATCACCGTGGAGATCAAGCGCATGCTGCTGGCGCGGGCGCTGCAACCGCTGCCCGGTAACCAGCCACTGGTGGAGGCGCTGCAGAAGCATGGCGAGGCTGTGTTTGGCGAACCCATTCCCGCGCTGGGCACCCCGCTCTACACCGACGTGCGGCTGTTTTGCGAAGCCGGCATTCCCGGCGTGGTTTATGGCGCGGGCCCGCGTACCGTGCTGGAGTCCCATGCCAAGCGCGCCGATGAGCGCCTGGACTTGCAGGACCTGCGCCGCGCCACCAAGGTGATTGCCCGCACCCTGCTGGACCTGCTGGGCTAGCCTTCGCCGCTCATTCCCCCTTACCGCATGCCCTGGCACGCTGCCCTTGCGCTGGACTACCAACAGGAGTCCGGCACCACTGTGGTGCGGCACACACACACCGGTCCGCTGCGGGTATTGCAAAGCCTTTACCCCGAAGGCCAAGCCGTGTGCCACAACGTGCTGGTGCACCCTCCCGGTGGTCTGGTGGGTGGAGACACTCTGGACATCAAGGTGCATGTTGCTGCGCAGGCGCACGGCCTCATTACCACGCCGGGCGCCACCCGCTTCTACCGCTCAGAGGGTGAAATTGCTTTGCAATCGACACGCCTGTCACTGGAGCCCAACGCGCGGCTGGAGTGGCTGCCGCTGGAGGCCATTTTGTACAGTGGCTGCCTGGCGGAGAACCGGCTGACCATGGAACTGGCACCCACCGCCGAGTTGATGGGCTGGGACGTCACCGCGCTGGGCCTGCCCAGCGCCAGCCAACCATTTGTGCACGGCCACTTTCGCCAGCACATCGAAGTGCCTGGGGTCTGGCTGGAGCGCGGCACCCTGGATGCCACCGATGCGCGTCTGCTCGATGGCCCGGTCGGACTGGCAGGCCACCGTTGCCTGGCGTCGCTGTTCTTTGTTGCGGGAAGTCCGCTGGAACGCAAGCGCTTGCAGGCGGCGCTGGACGGCGCCCGCGAAGTGATTTCCGCCCACGCACTCGCCGCCACGGCAGGCGTCACAAGCCCGAATCCGCAGGTGATCATCGTGCGCGTGCTGGCCCCGGTGGTGGAGCCGGCCATGGAGTTGCTGCGTACGGTGCGCGCGGTATGGCGTCCACAACTGTGGAACATTGCCGGGACGAGTCCGCGCATCTGGGCCATGTAGCGGCCACTGCGACAATTGACCCAGAGAAGATCGGCCAGCGGAAATAGGCTAAGTGTCTCGCCGCTTCCCGGGAAAACATGCGAAATCGGCCTGCAGCACTGCTGCCCGTCGCGAATGCACGCTTTCGGGGAATCCAGAACCACTAGCCCGATGGCAGGCGCAGAGTGCCAAGTCGTTGCTAGGCAGGCTGGACCGACGCCCTGGCAGCGCGGCGCGCGGCCGAGTCTATCTTGACCTTGGCCTCGCCTTCAATCACCACAGCGCCTTTGACGCTGCAGGTGGTTTCGAGCACCACTCGGCAACGATTCACGTCAATTTCAAGCACGCGCACTTTGGCGTGGACTGTTTCACCGGCGCGAACCGGCGCCAGAAACTTCAGACGCTGGTCCAGATAAATCGTGCCCGGGCCCGGCATGCGGTTGGCCAACACCGCCGAAATCAGACTGGCCGACAACATGCCGTGGGCGATGCGCCCCTTGAACGGAGTGGTGGCAGCGTATTCCTCATTCAAGTGGACAGCGTTGATGTCGCCCGAAACACCGGCAAAAAAGACGATGTCCGCTTCGGTGATGGTCTTGGCAAACGTGGCTGTCATGCCAACTTGTATATCTTCAATGTCGTAACCGTTCTGGTCATTCATCTGTGCACTCCACTTTTGGGTTGGTTTGACGGGGTGTCGGACGGTGGGCACCTACAATCGAGCGAAATTCTTTAGTCCCCGCACATGCAACCGCTGCCGTCCGTCGATTCTCTCATCCAGCAACTCGCCGGGCATGGAATTGCACTTCCCACGGGTCGGGTTCGTGTCGATGGATACGGGGACTCCGCAGAACTTTCCGCCGAACTGCTCGATCTCATCAAGTCGGGCCGAAAGCGTGCCGGGACAGGTCTGCTATGGGCATACGAGCACGACCATGAACCCATTGCCACAACCGGGGACATTGAGATCGTCGTTGACCATCACAACCAGCCTGCACTGATCACAAGAATCGTGAGTTCGGAGGTTATCTCCTTCCACGAAGTCGGTGCGGAATACGCAGCCATCGAAGGAGAAGGGGATGGCTCGTTGGAGTACTGGCGCAAGGGGCACTGGAACTTCTTCTCCCGCGAGTGCAGGCGCATCGGACGGGAGCCGATAGAAACAATGCCCGTCGTCTGTAACGTCTTTGAAGTACTGCATGTGCTGGCGCCGCCCGGCAATCCCTAATACACCCGAAGGGTCGCCCTCCGCGCCGCCACGGCACAATTGGAGAATGAACATGAAATCCGCGTCATCTCGTTCCTAAAAGCTACCACGCGCGAGTCGCAAGTCTACGTCGATGCAATCCAAAACTGATTGGGAACGCCTCAAGTCTGGCGCAGGTGACGCCAAAGCCACTCCCGATCACCTGGAGGCGGACGTGACGCATATTGTTCGTGGTTTGGTGCGCAAGGGATTGAAGCCGCTACCTGCCAAAACATCTATTTCATTGCGAGTGGATCAAGATGTTCTCGAATGGTTCAAGGCGCAAGGGGCTGGCTATCAGACGCGCATCAACACAGTCCTGAGGGCGTTCCGTGACGCATCCGTTTAACGGGTTGCTGGTCGAGGGCTGATTGCCGCTTTCGGGGCGATTCAGCGTCACCGTCGCAATCTTGTTCCACCAAGCAGCCCAGTCCGCGACAGTGTGGCGCGATTCACCGACCGAATGCGCGCGTTCACCGAAAATGCGGCGACACTGGGCAAACCGTTCGGTATCGTGACACCCATGGCGCTAAGTTGCGCTGCTGCCAGAGAAAGTGCAGGTTCATGGTGGAAGATTTCAAAGAACTTACCCGTCGGGACAACAGCCGACACTGGGTTGCCGGGCTGATTCTGATTGGACTGGGAACTGTGTTTTTGCTGGAGCGCCTGGGCGCCGTTGAGTCGAATGCCATACGCCAATACTGGCCGGGCATCATCGCCATCGTGGGTGCCGGGCAATTGCTGGCGGCGCGCGACGCAGCACAAGCCGCCAAGGGCGCTTTTCTGATCTTTCTGGCGTGCTGGCTCTATGTATCGATTCAGCGTCTGTGGGGCCTGTCGTTTCAGAACAGTTGGCCCATGATTCTGATCGCCGTCGGGCTGACCCATATCGTTGGCGGCCTGTCCGCCAAATCTGAAAAACGCACTGAAGAAAGCCCATCATGAGCCACAAAACTCCCCAGCAGCGCGTCTTTTTTGGAACTGTCCTGGCTTTGCTGGGTGTTGTGTTTCTGCTTGACAATTTTCACGTGTTTGATGCGAGCCGGGTGCTCTCCTTCTGGCCCATGGTATTCATGACTGTGGGCGTGCTCAAGCTGACCCAGGCACAAGGCACCAAGGACTATGCCATCGGTGGTGGGCTGCTGCTGCTTGGCATCGCCCTGACACTGGACCATATGGGAATCATTTCGGTGCGCTGGCGCGATTTGTGGCCCGTGGTTCTGATTGGCGTGGGCATCATGGTGATATTCAACGGTCAGTGGGGCGAACGATTCGGGCGCGGCCTGCAATCCACGAATACGGGCCTGGCGGACAACGGGCAGTTGAGCCTTACCACCGTGATGAGCGGCAGCCAAATCAAAATTGATGCACAGAACTTTCAGGGTGGTGAAATGACCGTCCTGATGGCCGGTGTGGAGTTGGACTTGCGCAATGCCATCATGCCGGTGGATGCAACATTGCATATCTTTGTGGCCATGGGTGGCGTGGAGATCAAGATCCCCCTGGACTGGACGGTGGTTTACAAGGGCACGCCCGTCATGGGAGGGGTTGAGGACAAGACCATCCCCACGCCCCATCCGGCGAAACGGCTCACGATCACGGGCACCGTGATCATGGGCGGCATCGAGATTCGCAACTAAAGCGCTGCGCGACGCCACCGGCCATGCATCCCGCCCTGTCGAGTCCCCGCGCATTGGCCTGGTACCTCTGCGCCTGGGGTCTGGCCGGGCTAGCGCTGGCCTGGGCCTTGGTTGCGGTGGGATGGGCCGGGTGGAGCAATGCCTTGTGCTTTGCATTGCCCGTGTCGGTCAGTTTCGGCTTTGTGGCACCGTCGGCGTATTACATCTGCCGCGCCCTACCGGTGGCACAGCGCAGACTGGTCACGAGTTTCGCCACCTACGGGGTGGCATCGGTGGTTGCCGGTTCCGTGAGCTGGACCATGGCCATGGTCTGGAACCAGTTTTGCCTGACGCTGGACTGGGACGGTGCTGGTGTGTTCCTGTCCACGCCTTTGAGTACCGCGCTGTGGGTCGGGAGTGCCGCCCTGTATGTGGTAACACTACTGGTGCACGACATGTTGATCACGATGGACCAGATGCGCCAGGCGCAGCATCGCGAGCTGCAATCGCGGGCATTGGCCCGCGACGCTGAGCTGCAACTGCTGCGGACGCAGGTCAACCCACACTTTCTATTCAACTCGCTGAACTCGATCAGCGCCCTCACCAGCATGGACCCCGCAGGCGCGCGCAGCATGACGATTGCGCTGGCGCAATACTTTCGCCAGACCCTGGCACTGGCAGAGCACTCCACCATTGCACTGGCCCAGGAAATTGCACACTGCCAGTGTTTTCTGGATATTGAAATGCAGCGCTTCGGAGCCAAGCTTCAGGTGGACATGCAGATCCAAGCGGCTGCAGCGGACGCCCAGGTTCCACCCATGGTTTTGCAGCCACTGGTGGAGAACGCTGTGAAACACGGTATCGCCAACAGTTCTAGGGGTGGCACGGTACGGGTGCAGGCCGTGCTGCACGCTGGCTGGATCCACATCACGGTCAGCAATCCGGTCGAAGCGCTCGCTGGCGATGAAGCCGCTGGCGCACTGAATCGTCCGCACAAGGCGGGACTAGGACTGGGACTTCGCACCACGCAACAGCGGCTGCAGGCTCTGTATGGTGACCAGGCACGGATTGCACACCATATTTCAAAGCAGGGCGAGGGTGACCGCTTTGTGGTCGAATTGACCCTGCCCTTTCTAGCTGCTCAAACTGTTGCCTCTGGAATACCCCCATCGTGATTCGCACCCTGATCGTTGACGATGAACCTCTGGCCCGCCGCCTGGTGCAGGAGTACCTGCTGGCACACGATGACGTGGAAGTGATCGCCGAATGCGACAACGGCTTCGATGCCGTCAAGCGCATCACCGAACTGCAACCGGATCTGGTCTTTCTGGACATTCAAATGCCGCGCCTGACCGGCCTGGAGGTACTGGAACTGACCCAGCGCCACCACGGCGTGATTTTCACCACGGCGTTCGATCAATATGCCCTCCGGGCGTTTGACCTGCGGGCGGTGGACTACCTGCTCAAGCCCTTCTCACAGAGCCGTTTCGATGAGGCGCTGGAGAAGGCACGTGCATCCATGGGCCAGGAGTCGGCCGCACTCAAGGAACTGGCGCAACCGCCTGCGGGCAAACTGGAGCGGCTGCTCATTCGCGATCGCAACCAGGTCCATGTGCTACCGCTGGACAAGGTAGAGTGTGTAGAGGCGCAGGATGACTACATCCGTATCCTGAGCCAGGGCAAGAGCTACCTCAAGACCCAAAGTCTGACCGATCTGGAAGGGCGGTTGGACCCCGCCCTCTTTGTGCGCGTACACCGCTCCTGGATCATCAGCCTGGCACACCTCAAGAACATTGAGCGCTTGGCCAAGGACAGCTTTGTAGCCGTGATGAACAGCGGCCAGCACGTTCCCATCAGCCGCACCGGGCACGAACGCATCAAGTCATTGCTGTAGTACGGTCCGCCTGGCCCCAATAAAATCGGGCTACAACGCCCGTGCGATATGCGTAGGCAGCTACTTATTTCGTAGCAATTGCGGGATGCTCGTTGGCCAGCACCGCTCTCAGTGGTTTTTGCGATGGCCTTTCAGGGCCTGGTTGGCGCCATCTGGGACATGTAGTCTGACACCGCATCGATCTCGGCCGGGGTATAGGGCTGGACCACCTTGACCATCTCGGCGTTGGAGTTACCACGGCTGCCGTCGCGGATTGCGGTGACCTCGCGGAGCAGGTAACGGTAGTGCTGCGCTGCAACTATCGGATTGAATTTGGCCGGATCGCCCGCACCATTGGCACCATGGCAAGAGGCGCAGTCGCGATCGTACAACTGCTTGCCCAGGGAAAGGTCTTTGCCCGGTCCCTTGCCAATACTTCCTTCAAACGGCAGTGATTGCAGGTAGGCGGCAATGTCGGCCAGTTTGGCCATGGTGAAGGCCGGGTCCACAACAAACGGCTGCATCGACGGGTTATTGCGGCGGTCGGCTCGAATGTCCAGCACCTGCTTGGCGATCACGCTGGAATGTTGACCGGTAAGGCGCGGAATGGTGCCATCGCTGCGGCCCGACGCGTTCTTGCGGTGACAACCCTCACAGGTGGAAAATGCCTTCTTCCCACGGACCGCATCGCCCGGGGTTGCCAGTAGCGCGCGTAACTCGTTATTGCCTTCGGCAGTGGTGGTAGGAGTGGTCTGGGCATTTGCCACTGGACTCATCAAGGCGGCCCGTGTGATTGCGATCAGAAGGGCGTGCAGGGTTTTCAATCGAACTCCCAAGGATGGTTCAACGTGGCCAGCTTACCCAAAAAATATACCCGAGTCCAGCCACTGCCCCAGCTGGATGGAGAACCAATGCAGCGCCTTACCACCGCCCGGAGCCTGTTCAGCGCCAGGACGCCAGTCTGATTGGTTGCGTATCAAAGTCATGACGGAAATGGTGGTGCGCGCGTCGCCTCGGTAGTTACCCCTGTGTAGTACTACATCACCGGCCTGCGAAAACACACAGATGTTTTTCCGGCACCTGCGCCGGAAAATTGCCTGCATCGAATCAAGCACAGGGGAGGCAAACAATGCAATCGCTATCAACGCAGAGTGGGTTGAACAGGACAACCAACATCTGGCCAGTTCGCGCTTTGGCGGTCTTCGCAACAATCGCTCTGCTGGCATTGTCAGCGCCGCTGGTATGGGCTGCCGTCAGTGCAGGTGCGGGACTGCTTGCCCTGGCCGCCATGGCTGCAGCGGGGCTGTTGGGCTTTCAGGCCATCCCGCTGACGATGCAAAAACTGGAGAACCGCCTGCTCCAAATGCGCAAGGCAGAGGCGCGCGCCAATCCGATCGAACAGTTGCAGAACGACTGTCTGCGCCGCGAACAACGGTTGCAGGAGTTTCGCCAGGCGCTGGTCTCCATCGGCGGGCAAATTGAATCCATGCGCCAAATGGTGCAGGAGCGCAAACACATGGCACCCCACCATGTGCTCGACCGTCAGGAGCGTGCCATCGAGCGCATGGACCAGTTCTACCGCGCCAATATTGGCCGCCTGGAAGAAGCGCACCATGCGTTGGAAGCCTTCCGCACCCAGGTCAAGCACAAGGTGTTTGAGTGGGAGTTCGCACAAGCCGGACAGAAGGTCATGGCGGCACTCAATCCCTCCGAGATGCAGGATCTGGTGCAGGACATTCTTTCCGACGAGGCCCTGCGCACCGTGCAAAACCGCTTCAACATGGTGTTTGCAGAGCTCGACGTCGATCTGCGCTCGATCAACGCCCCGACCCGCGACCTTCTCACAGGCTCGGCGTTCGATCCGATGGACGCACTGGCGGTGCATTCAACCCCCGTGCGCAGGAGCATCACATGAAATTCTGGAAATGGCTTCGCACTATTGGGAGCTGCCTCTTCATTGCCTTGCTGGTAACGCTGTGGTGGGCGCATGACCCAACCAGTCGACCCAGTGGCAACCAGTCGCCGTCACTTCGCGCGGCGCCCACCATCGTTCGATAGATTAACCAAAGGAGAAAATCATGAAAGTTCAGGGATCAGGAAATGTACGTAAGGCCATCAGCAGCGCTGTTGCCATGCTCAGTATCTGCGCGGGACTGCAAGCGCAGGAAGCAGCGCCGGAGAGAGGACTTCGCATCGCCACCGGACCAACGGTCGGGGTGTACACCCAGTTGGCGAAAGACATTCAGAAAGTGTGTGGGCAGGTGGTACCACTTATCCCTGTCGCCACCAAGGGCGGGCTGGAGAACCTGATCAGGCTGTCCGCCAGCGAAGCAGACATTGGTTTCGCACAAATTGACCTCATGCAGCAAATGGGCAGGGATGGGGACCAGAACATCCGTGATCTGCAGGCCGTGATGTCCCTGCACTCCAACCTGCTGCACACCATCACCAAGGTCGACGGCTCCAAACTGGGCGGCAGCAACTGGAATCCCCTTGCTGGCAGTGTCAAGGTGTTGCGCAAGTTCTCGGACCTCAAGGGCGTCACCGTGGTTCTGGTCGGCTCGGCCCAGGTGCTGGGGCATACTCTGGAAAATCAGATGGGCTACGGCATGAAATTCCTGCAGGCCGATTCGGACGAGGAAGCAGTCAAGATGCTACAGGGTAACCAGGCCGAAGCCGTCTTTACAACAGGCGGATGGCCCTACCCCGCAATCGCAAGGGTCCCCAGCACCGCCGGCCTGATGTTGGCGGATTTTGATTTGCAGGCGCCCGCTCCTTTTGGCAGGACCAAGCGCAATTACCCCAATATGGGGGCTTACAACATGAATTTTCTGTCAGCAACCAACCTGCTGCTGTCAAGGCCGTTCAAACCCAACGGCGAGCGGGGCAAGATGGTGGCGGCCTTGCAAAACTGTCTGTTTCGGCACATGGACGAACTGCAGGAGGGCCCCTACCACGCAGCATGGAAGGAAATCAAGAATCCCGAAGAAACATTGGGCATACCACTCATCGGAAAGATGGATGCGACCCCCGCCCCGACCAGGCCAGCGCGTCCGGCAGTGCGACCTTGAGCGCGGACCATTGCGTTTTCATGCACTGATTGGCTGACATAGTAGAGTCTGCGCATGCCAGCCACAAACCATGCCTCTCCTGGACCCAAACGGCTCATGTCGTTAAGGCTGCGCCGGGCACTCGGGTTGCTCGTTATCGCAGTCTGGACTGTGCTGCTGTACGGGCTCGGAGAGTCGGCTTACCAGCGTGAAATGCGGGTTCTGCAGGAGGAGGCGCGTGGAACCCTGGAAGTGCAAAGCCTGAGTTTGCGTGGGGTAGCCCAGCGTTACAAGCACATTCCCCACACCAGCGCGCAACAGGACGGTATTCTGGCTTTGCTGAAGTCCCCCGACAGCGCGAGTTTGATCAACGACGCGGACCGCTACCTTAACAATACCAACAGGCGTGTAGGCTCCGAGGCGCTGTACCTGATGGATGCCAAGGGCCTGTGCATTGCTGCCAGCAACTGGAATGAGGTGAAACCTTTCAAGGGCGACAATTACGGTTTCCGTCCCTACTTCAAGCAAGCGCGTGCGGGGGGGCTCGGGATGGACTACGCGGTCGGAACCACGACCGGCTTGCCTGGTTTGTTCTATGCCTCACCAGTGCAGGACGGTGACACCATCCACGGCGTCATGGCCATCAAAGTGGTGTTAACCGAGGTTGAAAAGAACTGGGCGCAAGCGCCAAACCCGGTTTTTTTGCTGGACCGCCACGGGATCGTTGTGTTGAGCTCTCTACCCGCTTACCTGTATACCGCTGCCAGACGCCTGGGCGAGGATGAAGTGAAGGCTTTACACAGCGCAAAACAGTATGGCACCGATACCAAGGGGGGTGCGAAGCCATTCATGGCGACCCCGTGGGAAATCAGGCATCCCCCTGGAGAGGATTACCGCGTCATGGTCACGACCGTCCAGGGGCGTGATCGGGACTATCTGATCAAGGAAGAATACTTGCCGGAGTTTGACTGGACGCTGATGGTAACGGCCAATCTCGCTCCCGCCAGGCAGGTGCGCTGGATTGCCATCACCATCGGCGTGCTGGCATCGGTGACTTTGCTGTTTGGGGGCTTGTACTGGCGCCAGCGGGAGCGTCGCGTCCTGGACCTGCGCCAGTCGCGCAGAGAGCTGGAATCGCGGGTGCGGGAACGCACGCAAGACCTTGCCGAGCGCGACGCATTTCGCAAGGCCATGGAAGACTCCCTGCTGGTCGGCATGCGCGCGCGCGACCTCGACGGACGCGTCACCTATGTCAATCCGGCACTGTGCGACATCACGGGCTACAGCGCACAGGATCTGCTGGGGCGGATGCCGCCCTACCCCTATTGGCACCCGGAAGAGTTTGAAAAGCACTGGCACGACAACGACCTGGCGCTCAAGGGGCAAGCCGCGCCCACCGGATATGAATCACGGTTCCGGCATGCGTTAGGGCACGACATCTTTGTCATGGTCTATACCGCACCGCTCATCGATGCCATTGGAAAACACAGTGGCTGGATGAGCTCCATGGTCGACATCACCATACAAAAAAAGGCCGAGGAGGCACAACGCAATCAGTCCACCCAGATGCAGAGCAGCGCGCGCCTGGCGATTGTGGGCGAGATGGCATCCACCCTGGCCCATGAACTGGGCAATCCACTGATGGCCATAACCAGTGATGCGTCGACAGCGCGTGTTTGTGCCGAGAGAGGTCAGCGCGAGCTGCTGTTCGAAGCCTTGGGAAACATCACGACCCAGGCCCAGCGCGCAGCGGAAATCGTGCGACGTATTCGGGGATTTGTCCGCCAAAATACCCCGGGGTTCCAGGATTGCTCAGTGAATGCCCTGGTGAACAATGTCATGTCATTGCTGCGACCGGAATTGCGCCACCAGCGCGCCAAGGCGCTTGTGCGTCTGACCGAGGATCTCCCCGTGATTCAGGCCGACCCGCTCTTGCTGGAGCAGGTTATCCTGAACCTGGTGGTGAACGCTGCGCAGGCGATGCACGACAAGCTGCCACGCGACAAGGTGGTGGTGGTCGAAACCGGTGCGGTGGAAAATGCCGTCTTCGTGCGCATCAGCGACCAGGGTCCAGGCATATCCGCCGACGTGGCACAGCAACTCTTTACGCCCTTTTTTACGACCAAGCCCGAGGGACTGGGATTGGGACTGAACATTTGCCGCACCATCGTGGAGTCGCACCAGGGGCGGCTGATCTTCAACAATCGTCCTGACGGTGGCGCTGCTT
>CAJBVC010000376.1 GCA_903958915.1 uncultured beta proteobacterium | reverse complement strand
CGACGACCGAGTCTGCCCTTTTATCCGGCAGTCGTCGGCGCCGTACCCGTGGCGTCAAAGACTCCCTCGAACAGAACCGAGCTCAGGTAGCGCTCGCCGGAGTCCGGCAGAACGACAACAATGGTCTTGCCCGCGTTCTCCGGTTTTTTGGCCCAGCGTACGGCAGCCGCAGTGGCGGCACCGCAGGAGATACCGGCCAGAATACCCTCCTCGCGCGCCAGGCGGCGAGCGAACTCCACCGCTTCCTCGTTGCTGACCTGCTCAATCGCATCGACCAGGGAAAGATCCAGCACATCGGGCACAAAGCCTGCGCCAATGCCCTGGATCTTGTGCGGACCTGGCTTGATCTCTTCACCGGCCCGGGCTTGGGTCAGCACCGGGCTGGCGCTGGGTTCTACGGCCACGGTGGTGATTGCCTTGCCTTTGGTCTTCTTGATAAAGCGTGAAACCCCGGTGATGGTGCCGCCGGTCCCCACGCCCGAGACAAAGATGTCGATGGCGCCGTCGGTGTCTTCCCAGATCTCGGGGCCGGGGGTGGTTTCGTGAATGGCCGGGTTGGCCGGGTTCTTGAACTGCTGCAGCAGCACGTATTTGGCAGGGTCGCTGGCGGCAATTTCCTCGGCTTTCGCTATGGCCCCTTTCATGCCCTTGGCACCCTCAGTGAGCACCAGCTTGGCGCCATAGGCCAACAGCAGTTTGCGCCGCTCAATGCTCATGGTCTCTGGCATCGTGAGCGTAATGGGAATACCGCGGGCGGCAGCCACAAACGCCAGTGCGATGCCGGTATTGCCGCTGGTAGGCTCCACCAACTCCTTGCCAGCGCCGAGCACGCCACGCTTCTCGGCATCCCAGATCAATGCCGCACCAATGCGGCATTTGACCGAATAGGCCGGGTTGCGCCCTTCGATCTTGGCCAGCACCGTGGCGCCAGCGCCGTCAGTGATGCGGTTCAGGCGCACCAGGGGGGTGCGGCCAATGGAAAGTGAGTTGTCATTAAAAATGTGAGACATGGAGGTTCCTTTTTGGCAGTCAAGACAAGGGGGCCGCGCGCCCGAAGCCGCCACTTTATCGAAGCTGGGGGCAAAATCAAAACAATTGTTTCTTGTTTCTAAACAACCAAACTGTCTAACGGCCAGTCAGTGTGATTTCTTTCGGTCTGAAATGGAAGTTCGCGCATAATGCCCGTCCATGAACGCGCTGCGACACTTCCGATCAATCACCCGCCTGGTGCTGGTGTGGTTTGTCGTGTCAATTGGCGTTGCGGTGGCCTCGCCAATCGTGCAACCCATAAACACCTTGCTGGTGTGCAGCGGAACGGGCATGAAGGCACTGGTTCAGTCGGAAGACGGCAGTACCAGTGAGCAAGGTCGCATGGCACTCGATTGCCCCTTGTGTGCCACGATGTCGGCCCCCCCGCCAGAGAGTGGCGTCACCAAACAGTCGATTCACCCGCTGGCCTATGCCACGCAAAGCATTCCCGCGGCGCACATTGCGTCGCGCACCGCTGCGCCCCTGCCGGCGCGCGGGCCTCCGTCTCTCTAAGCTATTAAGTCTGTAGCGCTTCACGCTTGTTAATAGGGCGTTGCAAGCACTTCTCGCTCAATCGTTTGGGTTAGCGCTGCCATTGCCGAGGGGCGTTCCAACGGTCGCCCTGCTCAATGAGCAGCCTGTGCATGGTCATTCACATTCGTTCAATCCACCAAGGAAATCCCATGAAAACTATCTTTTGCATCGCCTCTGCCCTTTTCGCCGCAACTCTGTCTACCGCTGCCCTGGCGCAGTCCGTAGACATCAAGGATGCCTGGGCGCGCTCCACCGTGCAGGGCCAAAAGGCCACCGGCGCGTTCATGAAACTCACTGCCAAAGACGGTGCCAAGCTTGTTGGGGGCTCATCGCCCGCGGCAGGCGTGGTCGAAGTTCATGAAATGAAAATGGAAGGCGACGTCATGAAGATGCGTGCTATCCCCGGCGGACTCGACCTGCCT
>CAJBVC010000375.1 GCA_903958915.1 uncultured beta proteobacterium | reverse complement strand
GTGCGCGGGGCATGATGGCACGCTTTGCCACGCAGCACCGGTTGATGCAACCGGAACAATTGCGCGCTTTTGATTCCGAGGGCTACGCCTGGACGGCAGCCGCGTCAGCCCCAGACCGGATGGTGTTTCGGCGCAAGGCAGCCTGACCACTACTTCTATATGCGATTTTGGCCGCTAACGCCCGAGCAACCTGCGTAACAAGCTATGAAAATTAGAGCAAACAACATTGACATTGAGGTCGAAGACTCGGCCGAGGGTGACCCGCAAGCGAAGGACAAACCGGTGGTGCTGCTCATCATGGGGCTGGGCATGCAACTCATCGCCTGGCCGCCGCAGTTCGTGCATGCCCTGCTGGATGCGGGGTATCGGGTGGTACGCATGGACAACCGCGATGTGGGCTTAAGTGCCCACCTGGGGCACCTGGGCAAGCCCAAGATGCTGTGGGCCATGATGCAGGTGCGCCTGGGGCTGCCGATGCGCGCTCCCTATAGTCTGGCCGATATGGCGGCCGACGCCCTGGGCGTGCTCGATGCGCTCCAGATTGAGCGTGCCCACGTGGTGGGGGTGAGCATGGGCGGCATGATCGCGCAGCGCGTGGCCATTGCGGCCACCAAACGCGTCATCAGCCTGACCAGCATCATGAGTAGCAGCGGTGCGCGCGGACTGCCCAGCGCCAAGCGCCACATTCTGACGCTGATGCTTTCACGGCCGCAAAACAAGAGTATCGAAGCACAGCTGGAACACTATGTGCGCCTGTTCAAGGCGATTGGCAGCCCGGCCTACCCGACCGCCGAGGCCGAAATGCGCGAACGCATCCTCAAGGGCATACAGCGCAGTGTCTACCCGGAAGGTACGCTGCGCCAGATGCTGGCCATTGCCACCGACCATACACGCGCCGAGGAGTTGTCGCGCATCCAGTCGCCGACGCTGGTGGTGCATGGCAAGGCCGACCCGCTGGTGCCTTACGCGTGCGGCGAAGACACGGCACGGCGCATTTACGGGGCACATCTGGTGGGTGTTGACGGCATGGGGCACGATCTGCCGCCAATTCCCGTGGCGAAAATTCTGGACGCGCTGCTGGCCCACCTGCGTGCCACGGACGCCCGGGCATGAACACGCCCGAACAATCGCAACTGGGCAAGGCCGCTGCCTACATCGACCAGTACGATGCCTCCCTGTTGTTCCCGATTCCCCGGTTGGCCAAGCGTGCCGAAATGGGTGTGACCGGTGCAGCCCCTTTCTTTGGCGCGGACCTCTGGACTGCGTATGAGCTCAGCTGGCTCAACCGGCGCGGCAAACCGCAGGTGGCACTGGCCCACATCACCGTGCCGTGTGAATCGGTCAACATCATCGAGAGCAAGTCGTTCAAGCTCTACCTCAACAGCTTTAACAACACCCGCTTTGCCGATGCCACCGAGGTGCTCTCGCGTCTGCGCGCCGACATCAGTGAGGCCGTGTGGCGCGGGGGTGTCGTGCAGTCTTCTGTGGGCGTGCGGCTGATCGCTGCTGACCTGTTTGACCGTGAGCCGATTTATGAACTCGATGGCCTTAGTCTGGATCGGCTGGATGTGGAATGCACACGCTACACCCCGGCGCCGGATCTCCTGCAGGCTGCAGCGAATGAGCCGCCGGTGACGGAAGTGCTGGTGAGCAACCTTCTGAAGAGCAACTGTCTGGTGACCGGACAGCCCGACTGGGGCAGTGTGCAGATCAGCTATACCGGTGCTCAGATCGGGCAGGAAGGTTTGCTGCAATACCTGGTGAGTTTTCGCAACCACAATGAGTTTCACGAACAGTGCGTTGAGCGCATCTTCATGGACCTCTGGACCCGTTGCAAGCCACTGAAACTCACGGTGTATGCCCGCTACACACGCCGCGGCGGTCTGGACATCAACCCCTTTCGCACCAGTTACCCGCAGGCGTTGCCGGCCAATACGCGCATGGCGCGGCAGTAACTTCGCAGCAGGATCGACATCTATGGAAACCTTGCAGAGTACTTATCGATTTAGCACGGCGGAAGGCGTTGTCGAGTCCTTCGTCGTGTCTATCGATCCTGCAAGCTTGGCATTGCGGTATCCGGTGCGCTCGGAGTTACCGGCCTGGACCGAACTCAACCACCATCAGTGCGCGCAATGCCCCTTGGCAAACAGTGGAACACTACACTGTCCCATGGCAGAGGCACTGGTTGACTTGCAGGACTTTGCGGGCCACCTGGACTCGTTCAAGCCCCTGGAGGTCATAGTGACAACGCCAGAGCGCGAGATTCGAACCACGGTTGCTGCCCAACGCGCCGTCAGTTCACTGATGGGGTTGCTGATCGCGACCTGTGCTTGCCCCGACGTTGCCTGGCTTCGGCCGATGGCGCGCTTTCATCTGGCGATGGCGACTGAAGAGGAAACCATTTACCGCGCAACATCGATGTACATGCTGGCACAGTATTTTCGAAACAAGCGGGGCGCCGCGCCCGACCTGATGTTCGAAGGCCTGACGGAGCGCTACCGGCGGCTTCACGCAATCAACATTGCCATGGCAGCGCGCCTTCGCAGTTCCGTTGACAAGGACGGATCGGTCAACGCAGTGATCCTGCTCGACCTGTTCGCCAAGGCCATGCCCTATTCTGTTGCGGATTCCGTGGCGGAACTCGAGCACCTGTTCCATTCCTATTTCGAGTGAGATGGCGCGGTAGTGCCGTTGGCGTCCGTTCGCAAATCTCTTTGCGGGTGGGCGAAAGGTCACCTATACCACCAAAGGCCAAGGCTTGACTAAATTGCTTTCATGCCGCATGATGGCATGACGTTTTGACAGGAGACGACCATGCTCAAGGAAGTCGGTGCCAGCGGCCAGATATCGCTAGGGAAAAAGTACGCTGGGCAGCTATTTGAAGTAAGCCTGCGGCCAGATGCCAGCATCGTGTTGCGCCCGGTGCAAGTCGTTCCGATGGTGCCGTCGGTGCAGGAGTCGCAGTCCCCTTATGGCCAGCAGATCAGACCCACGTCTCAGGCGATCAGCGAGTGGTCGCAAGCCCATCAAACCGAGATCGAACAGTACAACGCATGGGCTGCCCAGCGCGAACCGTACTCCCAGCGGGTGCGTCGCTGGCGCGAGGAATCGATGGCGGCAGAGAAATCGCAAGCCTGATCGATGGCCAGGCTCGATATCTACCTTAACCCGATTGTTCCGGATCGCAGTGGGTTTCCCTATGTGCTGGAAATCCAGAGCGATTTGTTGTACCGCTTCACTGAGCGTGTATGCGTACCTTTGGCTCGATCCGGCACCATCGCAGGTCTGACCGAGCGATTCAATCCGACGCTCATGGTCGACGGAGAACCGGTACGCATGCATCCATTGGGCATTTCGGTTTTCTTTGTGCGCGAACTGAACAAGCCGGTCAGTTCGGCCAAACAGAGTGCGCTGGAGATCGACAACGCCATGGACATGCTGCTGCGCGGCTATTGATGGTCAACACCCACAACCTGCACGTTGCTGTGCACTGGCAAGAAGCCGGCCAGTCCTGCAGCGCCCGCTGGCGCTCGGAGCGGGGCGCGGCACCTCCTAAGAAAGTGGTGCTGGCCGACGACACCATGACGGCCGATGCGGCCTACCGGCTGGCGTGCGAGGGCACCGCCTTGTTATGGCGCGGTGACTTTCAGAACGCACGGCAAATGTTGCAAGCGCTGGCGCGGCGCATCGACAAGCCCCGCAAACCCCA
The DNA here is from genome assembly GCA_903958915.1 of uncultured beta proteobacterium. Lineage (GTDB taxonomy): Bacteria > Pseudomonadota > Gammaproteobacteria > Burkholderiales > Burkholderiaceae_C > Allorhodoferax. Next base: position 450 of record CAJBVC010000375.1, on the reverse strand, counting down.
CAAGGCAAGTCGCGCACCGTCGGTGGCCCCCGATGCAGACCACCAGCATGCTACAAATAATGGAGCTGCTCACGCACTATATGCAAGCGCTGCAGCCGAAAAAGCTGGTAAAGAATTTCACCTGCACCGGCAAGCCCAGTCGCAACGCGCGCGGGTGCTGGGCATGCTGCTGCTATCGTTTGATGCCGACTATGGCCTGTCGCTGCGCCGCAGCCCGGATGTGCGCCAGGCCTGCAGCGAAGGCTGGGGTGACGCCGCAGCGGGGGACGGCGCCTCGGTGGCATCACTGCGCGAACTGCTGGGTTTGATCAGTGCCCATGAGTGGCGCAAGAAGGGCGTTGAAGTGCCAGCGCTGGGGAGCAGCCCCAACAACCGTATCCACCCGCATTACGGCGTGTTTTCCCCGGTGCGCGGCGAGTACGTCACACTGGTGGCGAAGGCGCCGCTACC
>CAJBVC010000374.1 GCA_903958915.1 uncultured beta proteobacterium | reverse complement strand
GTTTTGCCCCACGTTGGCGGCGCTAAGGCCCCGTTGTTGCAGACGCGAGCGGTCCATTTGCAGGCTTAGCGCCGGCAAATTCTGCCTTTGGTGCACATGGGCGTCGACGGCTCCTTTGATCTTCCGGATGGATTGCGTGAGTTCCGCCGCCAGTGCGGCATTGCCAGCCAAGTCGGCCCCCGTGAACTGGACGTCGATTGCGGCCGGTAATCCGAAGTTCAGGATTTGTGTGACGATGTCGGCCGGCTGAAAGAAGAACTCAACGCCGGGAAAGCGCTGGGGCAGTTCCGCGCGTAAGCGGGTAACAAAGCCTTCGGTGGGCGCGTGGCCTTCGCGCAGCGACATCAATATCTCGCCATCGAGTGTGCCGATGGTGCCCGCATTGCTGTACGACAGATTAATGCCGCTGTTGGGCACACCAAGGTTGTCCAGAATGGTCTCCAACTGGTCCGCAGGAATGATCTCGCGAATGGCCGATTCCACCGCGTCGGCCAGCCGCGCGGTCTCCTCAATGCGGGTGCCGGTGGGGGCGCGCATGTGCAGGCGTATCTGCCCTGCGTCGACGCTGGGGAAAAAGTCTCGCCCCAGCACCGGGTATAAGAGGCAGGAGACTAGGCAAAAACCCATGAACAAAACGGCAAATCCGCGCCGATGCGAAAGCAGCGCCGACAGCGCCAGTGTGTAGGCCCGGCGCACCCGCTCGAAACGACGATCAAAGGCACGGTACATGCGCTGCAACGGACTGGGCTTGGGGTCTGTCTGACCCACCTGCGCACCGCCCATGAGCAATAGCACCAGCGTCGGCACCAGCGTACGCGACAACAAATACGACGCAATCATGGCCAGCACCACGGCCTCGGCCAGCGGAACGAACAGAAAACGAGCTACCCCCGAAAGGAAAAACATCGGCACAAAAACGATGCAGATGCACAGGGTTGACACGAAAGCGGCTACGCCGATCTCCCCGGCGCCGGTATCGATCGCGTCGTGGATAGGCTTGCCCATGTGCAGATGCCGCTCAATGTTTTCGATTGTCACAATGGCCTGATCGACCAGAATGCCCACCGACAAAGCCAAACCACCCAGTGTCATCAGATTGAGGGTCTCGCCCAGCATCTTGAGCACCAGGATCGACGCCAGAATCGACAGTGGAATGGTCAAAGCAATGATCAACGTGCTGCGCCAGTTGCCCAGAAACAGCAGCACCATGGCGGCGGTGAGTGCGGCGGCAATTACGGCTTCCACCACCACGCCCTTGATGGCAGCTTTGACGAACACCGACTGGTCAAAGAGCGGTGTCACCTTCACATCGGGTGGCAGCACATCCACCACGCGCGGCAGCATGGCCTTCAGATTCGCAACAATATCCAGCGTGGAGGCGCCGCCATTTTTCAGGACTGACAACAGCACCCCCCGCGCGCCATCCTGGCGCACCACATTGGTTTGCGGTGAAAATCCGTCGCGCACCTGGGCCACATCGCGCACATAGGTGGTGGTATTGCCGGTCGTGCGCACCGGCAAATCACCCAGGCCGCTGATGGTATTGGGCGAACCATTCATGTTGACGGTGTATTCGGTAGCACCAAACTTAACCGTGCCCGAGGGCAAAATAAGGTTCTGCAGGTTGATGGCATTGACAACGTCGGCGGGAGCCAAGCCGCGCGCCTGCAACGCGGCGGTGTCCAGGTCCACCGAGATAAGCCGATTCTTGCCACCGTAAGGAAAAGGTACGGCCGCACCGGGAATGGTGATCAACTGCGGGCGCAACTGGTTGACCGCCGCGTCGAAGACCGATTGTTCAGGCAGTGTCGGACTGGATAGTGCCAACTGCACCACCGGGATGCTGGAGGCCGAATATTTGATCACCAGCGGCGGCGTGATGCCGGGTGGCAACTGGCGTACCTGCGTCTGCATGGCTGCCACCACCTGGGCAATGGCCGTCTGGATGTTGGCATTGGGCTGGAAGAACACCTTGATGATGGAAACACTGGCAAGCGACTGCGATTCAATGTGTTCAATGTCGCTGACCGTGGTGGTGAGTCCGCGTTCGCTCTGACCGGCGATGCGCTGGCCCATCTCCCGCGCCGACAGACCGCCGTAATTCCAGATGATGCTGACTACCGGAATATT
>CAJBVC010000373.1 GCA_903958915.1 uncultured beta proteobacterium | reverse complement strand
GACCAGGTGGTACCGGAGGCGACCGAACTCGTTGCCAGGCGCTTGTAACTGTTGACGGTGGGCGCGCACAACGCGCTCAAGGCATCTGCATGGTGCAGCAAGCCGGCTGCGAAGCTGTGGCCCGCAGCGCTCAGCCCCAATCGGCCTTTCGGGTCAGCGAAAATCGCCCTACCCTGCGCGTCGGTGATGCTGAGGTGGAAGTGCAGACCGCTGCCAGGCGCATCGGCCAGCGGCTTGGGCATGCAACTGAACGTCATGCCGTGCTGCTGTGCGACGGCATGGGCTGTCATTTTGAACAACATGTACCGGTCGGCGGCCGCCATTGCGTCACCAAACTTGTAGTTGATCTCGTACTGGCCGATCGCATCCTCGTGGTCCATCTGCTGCAACTCGAACCCCAGGGCCGTCAGGTTGCTGCGCATGTCCTCCAGAAACCCCGCATTGCGGTGAATCGACTTGAGGTCATAGGAGGGTTTGTCCAGCTGGTCATGGCGGTCTGCCACCGCCCACTCTCCCTTTTCGTTCTGGTTGAGCAAAAAGAACTCAGGCTCGATGCCCACCCACAGCGTCCAGCCACGCGCATGCAGCCGCTGCACCTGTCGCTTGAGCAACTGCCGCGAACAGGTTTCGAGCGGTTGCCCGCCGGCGAATCCATCACACACCGCATGTGCAACCCCGGGCATAAAGGGCAAGGCACGCAATGAGTCGAGTTGCACCCTTCCGTAATACTCGCTGCGCGCGCCAAAACGCGGCAAGCCGGTACCCCAGATGCTCGGCCCTGCAAACCCCGCGCCCTGCTCCACCCACTCCCGCAGATTCCCCAATGGCACCAATTTGCCTTTGGCAACACCGTGCAGATCACAAAACTGCGTCAATACCGAATGCACCCCAGCGGACTGCAGCGCGGCGATGGTTTCCTCGATGGACTTCATGCCAAATCACCTTCCAGCGCACGCGGATAGTGCGTGAGCAGCTATAAAAATATGAGCGCTATATTGATTCCGTTTCCAAATCATTTGTGTCTAGGCGCGAAGCCGCAGGCAGTGCTGACGCACGACAAGGCGAAGCAACAACGACACGGAATGATTTAGAAATGGAAACATCACGCCAGCACGTCGTCCAGCACTGCCAACGCCTCCTCGAACACGCTGTCCTCGATGGTCAGGGGAAAAAGGTAGCGAATGACGTTGCCATAGACGCCGCAGGTCAGCAACAGCAAACCCTTCTTGAGTGCCGCCTGCTGCACCGCTTTGGCCAAATCTGCATCGGGCGCTCCGGAGGCGGTAACGAAATCGCATGCCACCATCGCGCCTAAACCCCGCACATCACCGATCAAGGTGTTCTTCGCTTTGGCCATCATCAATCGGGCTTTCAGTCGCTCCCCAAGCAGGTTGGCACGCTCCACCAGCTTTTCTTCTGCCATCACATCCAGCACCGCATGGGCTGCCGCAACAGCGAGCGGGTTGCCTGCATAGGTACCCCCCAGACCACCGGGATGGGGCGCGTCCATGACGTCGGCGCGCCCAACGACCGCCGAAAGCGTGGTGCCACCGGCCATGCTCTTGGCCAGGGTCATGATGTCGGGCGACACCCCAAAGTGCTCCATGGCAAACATCTTTCCGGTGCGGGCGAAGCCCGTTTGCACTTCGTCAGCGATCATCAGAATGCCGTGTTCATCACAGAGCGTGCGCAGGTACTGCACCGCCTCGGGCTGGATGGCATTGAAACCGCCCTCACCTTGCACCGGCTCGAAGATGATGGCGGCAACGCGGCTGGGCTCTACGTCGCACTTGAAGAGTTGCTCGATGGCGTGCCTGGTTTCCGCCAGACTGGCGCAATGGCAGGGGAACGGCACATGGTATATCTCGGGCGGAAACGGCCCGAAGCCCGCTTTGTAGGGCTGGACCTTGCCCGTCAGCGCCACCGCAAACATGCTGCGCCCATGGAAAGCGCCGCCAAAGGCAATCACACCGCTGCGCTTGGTGTAGGAGCGGGCAATCTTGATCGCGTTCTCCACCGCCTCCGCACCGGTTGAGAAGAATGCCGTCTTCTTGTCGCCCGCAATCGGCACGATGGCATTGATGCGCTCGGCCAGGGAGACAT